>USFL01000018.1 GCA_900553905.1 uncultured Eubacteriales bacterium
TGATATACTCATTTCTGATCTTCGCCCAGTCAACGCCCATCCATGTTCACCACCTCCCGTGATTTTTTGTATAAGAAAGAGCGCGGTGCCTTCGCACTGCGCCCTACCGGCCTGTTCCGTTTTTCACGATGCCATTTTAGCACAAAACCATCGAAAAAAAGTATCAAATTTCGCCGCTTCTGAACTGATGCAACAGCCAGTAGAATTCCCGCCGTGCCCGGAAAAAGGCGTTGCGGTTTGCGGTGGGAAGTACGGCGGGATCCATGTAGATATACCCGATGCCATGGCAACAGTTGAGAATCAGTGCGTGATAGAAGCCGCCGCCTCCTGCAAGTTCCGCTGCGCGCTCGATCATGGCACAGTCGGCCAGCAGCCTCTCGCGACGTTCCACAGCTCGGGTCACGGGATCAGAAATATCAGAACCGTGCGGCATACCCGTCAGTATCGGGGAGGACACGCCAGCCAGTGCGGCGGCTCTGGATTTTTTCTCCCCGTATTGCCGACAGAAGGCACGAAGCTCCGCATAGGCGTACCGGCTGATGGTGTGGGGTACGGATGGGGGGATAGGTCGCACTGTCATTCCTCCTGTTCAGCGTCCATTTTCGCGCCGCAATTGGGGCAGTAATTGCTCTCCCAATACTCTTTATCGTTACAAACGCTGCACAAAAAGAATTGCTCATCGTCCGTTTCGGCGCACAGCCATTCCCCATGCACCACGCACCGCCCTTCCCTGTCGGCCTGCACCAGATCGCGGAGGCGGGAAAGATCGTAGTCGTCGCCGAGGATGTCCTTTATTTCTCCCAGCCTGTTCACGGCTTCAAAGAATGCGAAAAATCCATCGTAGTCAGTGAACAAACCAACTTTTGCTGATGCATCATTCTTCAACGGGTAAGACGATCCCAGCTTTTTCTTTGTCAACCGCTCCACGCTCATTCCTCCTTTATGCCGCGCCATTCTGGTGTACTACATCCGTCACTGATGGTAGCATATCTATCATGTTTTTCGCACCAACATGTTCAAATTTGCACTTCATGTCATCATCCCCCTCAGCCGCTTTTCCATCTCGGCCCACGCCTGATCCGCAATCGGGCGACCGCACACAGGTCAATATGAAGGCCAGCACTTGATGTGTTTGGCTAACTTCTCAATGTCTTTGCAGTTCAAGCACGGTTCCCACTTCTCGCGGTTGATGTCTGACAGGGCCTTCGCGTCAATCGGTCTTGATTCAATCGTCATGATGGGCCTCCTTCTTAATCTCAACCAACGGGCACCATGCCGGCTTTCCGTACTTCCAGTTTCCGCTACAAAAGCTCGTTGGACAGTCCTTTCCGACCACAGCACACACCCTATCTCCATAAAAACTATGCTTGCTTAGTTTGCACTCTTTGCAGGTTTTCGGGATTCTCCGCATTTTTGTTTTGGCTACGATCACTTCAACCCCTCCAATTCCTCCGGCGACAGGATCGGCGCGCGGGTGTTAAACTGTTTTATTGCTTCTTGTTTGCTTGAGTTTCAACGATGATTGTCGAAGCTCGCAACACATCCACACTCTTTGCACTTGGAAAACATCAAACCACCAAATCCAGAAACGGTAATTGGTTTAATCGTCCCGTTCATCTTTGCTCACCTCGCAATGCAAGTATAGGTCATGTGCGGCGCGTCAAACTCCACGCCGAAGGACCCGTTTTCGCCCTGGCGCTGCTTGGCCACCCGCACCACGATGTACTGATATCCCTCCCGCGCCTCGATGGCCCCGCGCGTGTCGGTGTCATACGAGGGAATGCTGCGGTCGCTGCCGCTGGTGGGGTGATGCAGAAAGATCACGATGTCCGCGTCCTGCTCAATGTTGCCCGATTCGCGCAGGTCGCTCAGGTCCGGCATCACCGGCGCACGCTCGCCGCCGGCGCTTACCGTCTGCCGCCCCACCTGCGCCATGGCCACCACCGGCACCTGCAGATCCAGTGCGATGTCCTTGAGGGCGCGGCTCACATGGCCCACGGCCTCATAGCGCTTTTGCAGGCGCGCGCTGGTGCGCAGAATTTGCAGGTAATCCACCACCAGCAGGTCGAGGTTTCCCAATTCCTTTTCCCGCTGGGCCTGCACGCGCAGCTCCTCCACCGTGGCGCTGTCGAAGGTGAACGCCAGCGGCAGGCGGCCCATCTCCCCGCAGCACCCGGCCAGCTCGCCCCATTCCTCCTGCGACAGCGCCCCTCGGCGCAGCCGGGCGCTGTTGATGCCCGAAAGATGCGCGGCGATGCGGTGCGCGTATTGCATCTGCCGCATTTCGCGGCTGCATACCAGCACATGCCGTCCCTGCCGGGCGGCGTTGAGGGCGATCTGCATGCCGAAGGCCGATTTGCCCACCGCGGGCCGCGCGCCGATCACCGCCAGATCGCCCGGCTCCAGGCAGAAGATCAGGCGGTCAAGATCCGGAATTCCGGTCAGAATCCCCGTTATTTCGCCGCGGGACCGCCGTTCCACATCGTCGTATACACCGCTGGCCAGCTCGTCCATGCGCACGATGCGCCCGGACGGCGCGTCCAGACCGCGCAGAGCGGTACGCAGCGCGTCGGTGCAGGCGTCCACGTCCTCGCCCTCGGTCAGTTTGTGGCAAAACGCGCTGGCCATGGCATAGGCGCTCCGGGCCCGACAAAGGCCCCGTAGCCGGGCGATGTAGTGCCCCGCGTTCGCCCCCGATACCGCAAAGCGCATGCACCCGATCAGGTATTCCGCCATGTCCGGCTCGCCCGCGTCGCGCAGGGCGCCCTGCACGCTCAGCGGCTCGATGGGCTCGCGCCGCTCCTGAAGCCGCCGCATGCACGATAGAATCTTTTCGTTCAGCGGGTCGTGCATGAGGTCTGCCGGCAGCGTCGGCAGCTGCTTTTGTACCTCCGCATCCGTCAAAAGCGCGCCGATCAGCCACTTTTCGCTCTCGTGGTCGTACAGGGGGATCATCTGGGCAGCTCACCCCTCAGCCGCGCCAGCGTGCGCGCATCCTCGCGCAGCCGTGCGGAATCCGCCTCGCCTTCCGGCGCCCGCGCATCCTGACGCGCCTCGTCCATCCCGCCGCGCTCACGCCACCTGCGCAGGATCGCCGCCACGTACCGCCAGCTGCGCGTGCTCGCGCCGCCCGTGCCCGCCCGCCGGATCGCCTCCCGCACCCATGCCGCCGAGTAGTCCGCCACCAGCCGGTTACCCTGGCTCAGGTCCGCCGCGCTTTGCGGAATGCCGATCTCCGCCGCGGCCTCCAGCACATCGTCCATCTCCCGCTGCAGGGCGTCGGCCTCCTCCTGTGTCAGCAGGGGAAGCGTTTGGGCCGCAGGTTGCGGGGTACTTTGTGGGGCAGGTTGAGGGGTACTTTGCGCCGCTATTTGCGCCCTTATATTACTGCTGCTGTTGATAGTAGCAGTAGTATATAAGGGGGCAGGTTGCGGGGTATGTTGCGGGGTATGTTGCGGGGTATGTTGCGGGGTATGTTGCGGGGTACTTTGCGCCGCTATTTGCTCCGCAACGCTGTAAATGGTGTAAAGCGGCGCCTTCCGGCCGCGCTGGCTCTGCCAGTCGATCAGCCCCTTGGTTTTCAGTCCGTTTCGCGCCCGCTCCACGGAATCCTTGCTTGAACCTGTGTAAACCTTCAGCAAGTCCATCGGAACCGAAAGCCCCTCCGACTTTCCACACCTTGCGCTGATGGCCGCCAGCGCGTGCCATAAAGCGATTTCGTGGGCCGTCAGGGGCCTTGCTATCATCCGATCGATCAGAGCCAAAGCTTCACGCGCGTAGTTCATGATCCGGCTCCCTTCGTGTGTCATGTGAGGGCGTTTTCTGTTTCTGCATGAGCGCCCCTGCCGTGTGGCGACAGTCCGTGAATCCCACATAGCCGTTCGTCCAGCGGGATGCCGTATATGTGGTACTTTTCATCAAAGGCAGTCTGGCCTATCTGGTCCACCTCCTGATGGTGCGTCCGGCACAGGCTTTCGGCCAGAAGGCCGATATGTGCGATGCGTTTCCGGCTTCGCCCCATTCCCACGCGCGTCACATGGTGCAGGTCCGCAGGGCCTCCTGCCAGTCCGCAGACGGCGCAGCGTCGGTTGAGCAGGCAGGCGTACAGGTAGCGGGAAACGTCCTCCGCACGTTCTGTCAGCGGCCCGCTGGTGGGAATGTCATAGGCCACGCACAGGTCGATCAGCCAGCCAAGAAACTCGCGCGCCGTGGTCATATCGGCGCAGTTTTCGTTTTTGGGCGAAAGCGAGAAAATGGGAATATCCATCAGATCGCAGAACCGCTGCGTCAGGGAGTAGCGCACCTCCTCGCTGTCTGTTGTGTCGATGATGTACTGCAGCTGCAAGGCGCACAGCGTCTCATGAAAGACGCGATCCCTGTATGCAAACCCGCTCTGCCACCGGGCAATGTCGTGCACCATGGCGTGGATCGCGCGGCTCTGCTTTGGGGTTAGTTGCCTCCCGTCGCATAAAAGCACCTGTACGTCCTCATATCTGCGAAGCACAAAGCGCTGCCAGTCGCTGTACGGGGCACGGATGGTCAGCCCCTCCGGCCCCGCGTCGATGATCTTGCCGGAAATGGTTTCGCTCATATGGATGCTCCTGCCTCTCTGCCGTACAGACCAGCCGGCCTTGCGTCATGCCAGCGGCAAGCGACGTTTCTGCAGCCGCCTGCCGCTGGAAATTTGCAATCAGGCAATCACGACCACGTTGCAGTCCTTGAGCCTTTCGCGCAGGTATGCGCCGACCCTGCGCACGGCCTCCACCTGCCACTGGCCGCCGTCGGCCTCAAAGATCGCAGCACGCTTGCCCTCCTTGAACCGCACCACGAAGGGGGACTCCACCTGCTCCACCTCGGTAAAAGTGCGCATGGGGCGTAGGTAAGCAGGGTTTTTGAAAATGGTCTTGTCTACCTCCTGAACGCCGCTTTTGACCATCACGCGCTGGCTCACGCCATCGTCGCTGACCTGCATGGACTGTTCCTCGGTCATGTTGTTGACCACGCGCATAACCACGTCGCGGCAATCAGATGGGATAAAGCACGTTTGCAAAGCCACAAACAGCGCCTCGCTATCCATGAATGTATCAAAGGCAATGCAGGGCGGGTCATATGCGCACTTTGCATACAGCGCGCGCTCCTTTGCCTCGCCAAGCGCGTGGCTTTTTACACAAACTTGATCGGGAGCGGTAACGACAACCAGCGCGGGCGGATTCTCGGCGGTAAAGAGCTTGTCCGTATCGGCCTTGATCCAATCGATCAGCCCATCCAGCGTATAGGCGATAAAGGTATCAGGGGTTCTCACGGGTTTCGGCTTGGCCTCCGGCATTTTTTGGTATATATTGCCACGCCAGATGTAATCCTCGCCGTTTGCGGAAAAAATGTGCGGCAACTCGTTGGCGTGCTCTGCTTTAACCGCGCGCTCCGTGAGGGCTTGCACGAACGTTGCCACCTCTTTTATGTCGGTTCCCTTGTACTGCTGATCCATGGTATCTACTCCTTTCATTTATCGTGCGGCGGATTCTCCGCTCGGTTTGAACTCCACGACATTTGGCATGGGCTGTTCCTCGCCCGCCATGTCGATTTGTCCGGGTAGCTGATCCGTCTGCTCGGTCACCTGCACACTGCCGTCGTCCCGCTGGCGCATGAACACGGTTTGCTGCAGCGCCTCCGGCGCGGCGGGCGCGCTCTTGATGTCGTAGAGGATGGCCGCTGCATCGCGGTTGGCGTTGGGCTTAATGGTCACCTTGAGGGTGATGGTACGTGCCTTGGTGGCGGGGGCGCGCATGTCGTACACGTTATCCCACAGGCGCGTAAGTTCGTCATTGAAGCGTTTGGTGATGGCGCCGTCCATGAGCTGGTCCAGGCCTCGATAGGGTTTTTGGGGCATGGCTTTGTTCCTTCCTTTCGTTCTAGAATGGCTCCAATTCCAGTCGGTACATCTTACCCGCCTCGGCTACCGCCGTGGGATTTCCCGTGGCCTTGGCAACCTGCTGCGCGGCTTTTTGGGGGTCCAGCCGTTCCCGGCTGCCGTGGCACAGCACGATCTGCCGGCAGTCGGTCAGGTCGTTGGCGGCAAACACCTCCAGCAGCCTGGTGAGGCTCATGTGACTGGTCGCAAGGCGTCTGGCCAGCGCGGGCGGCGTGCCGCTGCTGAGCAGCTCGTCCATGTAGTTGCACTCGATCAGCCAGTAGTGCACGCCGGGGAATGTGTTGTACAGCCCGCAGCAGTCAGTGGCGTAGACCATGCGCTCGCCCGTTTCGCGGTTGAGAATCAGCCAGCCGCAGGGGTCCAGCGCGTCGTGGCAGACGGGGAAGCAGCGGCACACGAACGGGTCAAGGGAAATGGGCAGCCGGGTGGCATGCAGTCCGGGAACCGCCTTGCGGGTGCCATGGCTGCCGTAGCATTCCACACCGAGCGCGGTCAGGGATTCCACCGCGCGGCAGTGATCCATGTGCTCATGGGTGATGAGGCAGCCGGACACGTCCTCCAGCCGGTGATCGATACCACGCATGATCTTCTGCGCCTGCACACCGGCATCCAGCAGCAGGATGCGTCCGCCGTGGTGCAGGGCGTAGCAGTTGCCGGCGGAGCCGGTGGCGATGACTGACAGCAGCATCAGAACGGTTCCTCCGTGGATGCGCACGTTCCGGCTTCGGCGTGAAGGGACTCCTGCTGCTGCGGCTCATCCTCCGCCTCAATGGTCATGGGGGTGCTTTCGCGCATGGCGGGCGCTGCGGCATCCTGCTGCTGATCGAATCCGTCGCCCTCCACGCTGGCCATGGCGGTTACGTTGATCTTTTCCGGGTCGATGATGATCCTGTCCATCAGGCGGTGGACGATGGTCTTGTACGCCATCTGCTCGTACCAGTCGCGCCAGAAATTGCCGCTGGCGGCCTTGCTGGACGCGCGATAACGTTCGATTTCCGCTTTGCTGAGCACCACCAGCACGTTGTCCCCGGCATGTTCAAAGGCCAGATAGCCGAATCCGCCCACCAGCGTACCGCGGTCGAAGGGGTTGGTGATCCTGAAGTCGTAGCCCTCCACGTCGCAGGAAACGCCCTTCTTGTACACGGTAAATTCATCCGTATCGTAAACCAGCTCAATGCGCACGTCCTGAACCGGCTTGACGGAAGCGCGCATTTTGTAGTACAGCTCGCCTTTGTAGCCAATGCGCAGATCCACATCGTACTGCTGGGTTTTGCCGTTAAAGTAGGCGATGGGGTAGAGGTGGCCGGGAATCAGCGCGTCAATGCCGAGCTGCACGCGGTGCACAGCGTCGATGGCCAGCTTGCGCATGTTGACGTTGTTCCAGGAAACAGGGATGTCGTTGCCGCTCTTGCGGGCGTTCATTTCGGCGAAGGCCGCGTCGATCCTGACAAACAGGTGCTGGGCAAGGGTCTTGTCGTACTCGGTCATGGTCAGCCTGCCGACCTCGCCGCCGTACTGCTTTTCCACCGACAGGGCAAAGCGCTCGCTGGGCGTAGCCTCGCGCCGGGCGATGCCGGTTGTCGCTTCGGGTTTTGCTGCCATTGGTTCCGCCTCCGTTTCAGTCATATGTGGTCATGGTGAGATGCTCGTCCGCGCTCACGCGCAGCTCGATCATCTGCCCGTCGGTGCGGGCAAGGGCATTGACGGCCTCGGCGTTATCCACAAAGCAGGGCGCCGAAATGTCGTATACACCGCTCAAGGCGCGGATGATCTCGATACCGGCATTGATGCTGGCGCCGGTGTTCAGGCCCCCGCCGTAGGGAACGCCGTTCACGGTGGCGGTGCATACGTCCTGTACGCTGCCGTTTTTGGCGGTGTCGAACAGTTTCCAGCGGATGGAGCGGAAATGACGGTTGATCTGTTCCTCCATGGCGCTGCAACAGGCCCGCACATACTCGCCCAGCAGTTCGATATGCCCATCGATGGTTACCAGCTCGGTTCCCAGCCGCTTCTTTTCACCGGCCAGTTCTTCCATGCGCTTTTTCACGGTCTCGTTCTGCTCCGCGCGCATCAGTATGGCCCGCGGCTGGGCACAGGCCCGCTGCCATTGCGCTTTGCGGTCCAGAAGCTCTTGCCGGCGTGTATCCGTGCCGAAGGCCTCTATCTCCCGTTCGATCTGGTCAAGCTGCTCTTTTGCCGGCGCATACCCCGGCTGCGCTTCAAGGTTGGGTGAGCCGCTTCGCGCTTCCTCCCATTCCGTTTCGGCCTGCTTTACATTCCCGGCCATCTCGCTCATTTCCCCGGTCAACACATCTGTTTGGTTTACAAGTTCGTCGGCTTCATTCGTCAGGTTTTCCAGTTCCCTTTTGCAGGCACGCCCCTTTTCCAGAATGACCCGCAGTTCGGCCTCGCGCTGCTGTTCCCAGCAGGCACGCATCTTTTCCAGCGCTGCCTCCACCCGCTCCGGGGGCAACGCCTGCCCGCAGGCCTCGCAAACCCCGCTGGCCTCAAAGGAAGGCACAGAGCGATCTTCGATCTCATGGTAGCGGGCAAGCAGGTCCCTGCGCTGGCTCTCGCGTTCCTCTATGCGGGTATACCGGTCATCCAGTCTCTGCTTCAGACCGGCCATCTCCGCCTCCATGCGCTTTTGCCGGGCAAGCAGTCCGTCGTATACGGCCCGGCGCTCGTTCACCGCGCGCAGATGATCCTCCGCCGCCCCGGAGGCAATCTCCGCAACGCGCCTTGCCGCCGCGCTCTTCCGGCGAAGCAGCTCATTCAGCCGGCCGGCGGCCCCCTGGCCGTTTGCAATCTCCGCGTCAACGGCGGCGATGTTTTCCTCCAGCTGCGCAAGCTGCTCTCTGGCATGTGTCAGCTCCTCCATGTCAACAGGACGCAGCGTCCGTTCCAGCTCGTCCATGCGTGCCGGGAGCTGCGAAAGCTCGCTGCTCAGGCGCTTGCGGCGGTCCATCAGGCGCTTTTTGGCCTCTTCGGGTTTGCATCCGTCAAGCAGCTCCGCTACCTTCGCAAATTCCGTACGTCCCAGTAGCTCGCTCTCCGGATCGCCGCCCGCCATGGCCATCAGTTGCCTGCGCCGTTCCGTCCAGTGCAGGCGCAGAAATGCGCCGTGGTCTGTCAGCAGCTGAAACGTCTTTTCGTCGCCGCCCACCATCGCCTGCACATAGGGCTGGTACTCCTTTTCCAGCTTCACGGGCACATCATCCACCCAGCACAGGGTTTCGTCCCGGTCGTAGATCGCTTCGCCCCCGCCAGCGGGCTTTTTCCAGATTTCGTGCCATTGCCGGCGAAGGCGCACAGGCGTTCCATCCACGAGCAGGCGGGCGCTCACCTCGCAGTCCACGCCGCTCCTGCGGGCGCCATGGGCGGTCAAGGGCTTTACATCCGCCTTGCTTCCGTCGCTCACCTTGCCAAACAGCAGCCACAAAAACGCGTCATACACGCTGGTCTTGCCCGTTCCGTTGCGCCCGGAGATCACGGCGCTGTGACCGCCGAAGGAGAGGACGAGGTCTTTGATGCCCTTGAAACCGATAATGTGAAGCTCGTCGATTTGAATGTGTTTCATGGGTGTTCCTCCGTTATTTTGAATCAAACGCCAGCCATGCGCGGTCGGGGTCCAGCTTATGAAGGCGCGGCCTGCGGCGCTTTGGCATCGCCCCGGACTTCTCGCGGCGCTGCCGGGTGGGCGCAGGCACAGGCACGGCAGGCGCAACGCCTCCGCAATCGCATTTTTCGGCCGGATCAAGGTATGCGCCGCAAACCTCGCAGCGACGGTAAGCCATTGCCAATCCCCCTTTTGTGTGTTAAACTGTAAGAGAACATGAAGGCCGACAGCCGTTCTTGATGTTCATCGGCCCCGCGTCCCCTGCGGGGCTTTTTTCTGTGGAATGATGTACTCCCTTCCGTCTCCATCCACAGCCACCGCCAGCTCCGGCACGTGGTGAATGCTGATGTATTTCGGACGACGGAAGTTCTTTCGCACATCCTCACGCACGCTTGCTGCACACAGGCCGATCGTCAGCCCGCTATATGCCTGCTTGTCCGCTTCGTCGTAGCAAGCGTAAAAGTAGACTTTCAGCTCGCTTGTCACACCGTCCACCAGCCGATGAACAGCGCCGCGAACACGGCCCATACCAGGACCGCTGCCGCCAGCATGACCCACTCATAGCTCCGCGGTATGACCCTTTCGGCCATGTGCTGGATGCGCCGCCTGTGCCGCCAGCGGTTCACCGCCGTGGGCGGCTGATACTCGATGAGGTACATCCTTTATTCCTCCTTTTTTGATTTTCGGTAGGGGATCGGGCGATAGGGCTGCGAATATCTCCGGCCAAGTTCAGCCAGCTGGCGCTCATATTCCCGCTTCATTTGAAGGCTGGTTGGGGTCGGCAGCTCCGGCAGCCGCTTCAGATCGCCGTGAAGGAACGCCTCCGCCACTTCCCGGGTGATGCGCAGGGTCCTGTATTGCCCGTTCAGCCGTTGCTCGCAGTTCAGGTGCGGCAGTTCCCGCATGATGGCCCTGGCGCTTTTGATGCCTACCTGCAGCAGCTGCGCAAACTCCTGCGGCGTCAATACGGCTGGCAAGGTCTTCTGCATGGTTTCACCTCCTTATGGGTTGGTCGCTTTCTTTTCCTGCTGTATGGTCCACAGCAGGTAGCCCAGCGCGGTGAGGGCGCTGCTTGATTGAACATTATTTCTACATTATGTGTTGACTTTTCCATATTCGTACAATATAATGCGGTTGTGCATGTTTGTCCGGCATGCACACTCCCGTGTCCGTGAGGTTCCCGCACCTTACGGTGTTCTCCTGTTCCCGCCGCTCCCGCCCCCTGCCTAAAGGAAAGGAGGTGAGAATATGGCAAGGAATAGCGTTCGTACTTCGTCTAAAGTGGCTCATACTGCAAGCAAAGTTTTGTCGAAGCCTTCTACCAGTAAGACCGCTAAGACGCTGGCAGGCTCTGCCCTGTCAAACCGAAAGTCAAAGTAGTTGTGCCTGCTACCTCTTGGCTTGGGCGATCAGGTTCATGCTTGATCGCCCTTTTCTTTTGGCTTGAACAGTGTTTCCCACGGCTTCTCGATCTCCAGCATCAACACCATGCGTTCCAATTCATCGCTGCTGAATACAGCGCGCTTCATCTTGTTGCAGAATCCCCTCGGCGTGATCCCAATTGCCCTGGCCACCTTCGCCTGTGAAAGCCCTCGCTTGGCGATGTACCCGCGCAATTCATCTGTGTCTAACATACGCTCACTCCTTTCCCGTTTCGTCTCCCAGCAGCTCGTCGATGGTGCATCCAAGGGCACGGGCGAGCTTGGCGGCGGTGTCGGTGCGTGGATGCTTTGTGGCGCCGCTTTCGATCGTGCTGATCACGCCTTGAGGCACACCGCTCAACCGCCCAAGTTCCTGTTGGCTGATTCCGGCTTTTTCCCTCAACTTTGCAACATTGTTCATTCAATCGTTCCTTTCGTTTGACTACGGTGATAGGTTTTTGTATAATTTGGGAAAACAGCTATGAGGTGCTTATGTCGCAATACGAACTTCTTTCATCCATCCTCGGTATTGCCGGTTTTACCCTTTCGCTTGCCTTAGCTATTCGCGAATGGTTCAAGGCGCGTGTGCGTTTCAAAGCTGTGGACGGCAACTGGATCTCATTTGCACCGCGTTGCTATGTGCTGGATTTTGTGCTCGTCAATCGCACACACTCGGTCGTTTCCGTCATTGGCGCGGATGTAATGATTGGCGAATCTTCTGTTTCTGCCTCTCGCTACGCAACCGAACTTTTCACCACTGCGGTAACCGTAGATGGCGTGTGCGACGAAAGCACGCGGAAGTTCATCATATCAACCGAATTTCCTTTTCTGCTTGCCCCTTGCGAATGCGCACGCTTAACGCTTCAATTCGATCACGACCAAGTGTCACATCTGCTGTGTACTCAATCGCAGGGTCGTCCGGATCAAAGCGTATCAGGCGGTGATTTTGAAGCAGCGCGCCTGTTTCTTCATACCGCAGGGCGCGGCGTGAAGCTTCGCGTACCTTGCAAGCAGATGGAGCGCAGCGACTGGTGCAAGCACGCCTTGAATGTTTTGCGGTGATTTGTGCCATTCCATCACCTCCGATAATCACTGTTTCGATATATACTATATCCTTAATTTGATTATTTGTCAATAGCCATTTCGATAGTTGCATGATATAATTTTCGATAACAAAGTATCGAGGTGAGCATATGGCATCCACTGTCGGCGAGCGATTAAAGGAAATAAGAACTGCGAAGGGCATAAGCCAGTACAAACTTTCCAAAATGTCCGGCATATCGCAATCGGCAATTAGCACGCTTGAATCATCAACGAAAAGCCCAACTACAGATACCGTAGAGCGGCTCGCGTCTGTGCTTGGGATAACCGTCGCCGAGCTGATGGGAGAAACGGTCGAAACCAGAAAGCCCACTGATGATGAAATCAAATTCGCCCTCTTCGGCGGCGATCAGGAGATCACCGACGAGCAATTTGAAGAAGTAAAACGCTACGCACTCTATCTGAAGGAGCGTGGACGGAATGACGGTAGAAGCCCTCGCTGATCAGGCCGCCGCGAAAGGCCACGAGCTGCTCTATGTGCCGTTGTCGGCCTTGCCTTCCTTCTCCATCGAAGACAGGGAAGGCGCCCATATTTTTCTTTCGCGCTCCCTTTGCGGTGTGCAGGAAAAAGAAGCCCTCGCCCATGAGCTGGGCCACTGCGAATACGGCGGCTTCTACAACCGCTATTCTAGATATGATATCCGCGCAAAGGCTGAACGCCGCGCGGATAAATGGGCTTTTGCCAAGCTGGTGCCCTATGGTCAGCTCGTGCAGGCCGTCCGCCATGGCGTCACCGAGGTGTGGGATCTGGCAGAGCTTTTCGATGTGTCCTGTGAATTTATGCAAAGGGCCATAGC
>USFL01000019.1 GCA_900553905.1 uncultured Eubacteriales bacterium
GCAGCATTTTTCGCGAGCGTTGCGAGCGCCCGAAGGGCGCAAGAAACGCGGCTCCCCCAAAATCAGGGGTTTTTCAACGGTCTGTGGCGCGGCGGGTGAAAACCCGCCGCGCATTTTGGTTCCGACTACCGGGCCCAGCATTCGACCGCGTCCCGCAGAAAACGCGCGCAGCCGGATACAGCCCGGTCGTAGTAGGCGGTGAAGCGCTCGTCGGTTACATAGAGCTGTGCGATGCCGCGGTGCCTGGCCGCGTCATAAGGGACACCGGTCAGGGTGAGCCACTGGCGGTGCAGAGCGGTGATTTCCCTGCCCTCCTCGCCGCTGGGCGACAGGCCGCCCCGCACGGCGTTCTCCAGCTGCCGCCGGATATCCTCGTCCAGCCGCGTCCATTCCCCGTACTGTTCCCGCGACAGATTAAGAAGGGTTGCCTTGGCCTGCTGCACTGGTTCGTCGCCGTATGTTTGATGCGCCTCGTCGCCATAGGCCGCCTCGTAGCGCGCCATGGTCTGTGTTTTGAACGCCTCAAACTTCTCCTGATCGCTCATCATCTCATTCCTTTCCTCACATCGGATGGCGTCCTGCACCGAGCGGA
This sequence comes from uncultured Eubacteriales bacterium, assembly GCA_900553905.1. GTDB lineage: Bacteria > Bacillota > Clostridia > Christensenellales > Aristaeellaceae > Limiplasma > Limiplasma pullistercoris. Next base: position 593 of record USFL01000019.1, read on the forward strand.
TGAGACTGTCCAGCTGCGACTGCCTCGCCCGCAGGGCGTCAAGGTGACCGCGCAGGGCGGTCAGCCGGTCGAAGGAGGGATCATCCAGACATTCCTTAATTCGGGCCAGCTCTACCCCAAGGGCCCGATAGTAGAGGATGTCCCGCAGCCGGTCCACCTCGGCCGGCCCGTAGTAGCGGTAACCGGTTTCCGCGACGCGGGCGGGCTTGAGCAGACCGATCTGGTCGTACCAGCGCAGGGTGCGGGTGGTCACCCCGGACAGGCGCGACAACGCCTGAATGGAATACTCCATGGAAACTTCCCTCCTTCATGCGCAGTATAACAGTTGACGCAGCGGCAGAGTCAAGGACATTTCCGCTTTTTTTGCACCATAAAATGCGGCGGTTTGTGCTCCGCCGCATTTGAAAAGGTATCTCTTATTTGCGAATCCCCAGCGCCATGTCCCGAAACAGCCCCGGCGCGTTCTCCAGCTCGCGGTAGGTGCCCCGCTGCACGATGCGCCCTTTGTCCATGACGATGATCTCGTCGCAGTTTTGCAGCGTGGACAGGCGGTGCGCGATGGAGATGACCGTGGTGCCGCATTCCTCCTTCATTTTCTCGATCTCGGCCTGGATGCGCTTTTCGGAGGTGTTATCCAGCGCGGAGGTGGCCTCGTCCAGAATGAGGATGCGGGGCTTTTGAAGGAAGATGCGGGCCAGCGCGATGCGCTGGCGCTGGCCGCCGGAGAGGTTGGTGCCGCCCTCGGCCAGCATGAACTGATAGCCGCCCTCCAGCTGCTCGATGTCGGCGGCGATGTTGGCCTTGCGCGCCGCCTCCCGGACCTCCTCCGGCGATACCTCGCGCTTCATGCCGTAGCAGATGTTGCGATAGACCGTATCCGCGGTGAGAAAGGGCGTCTGGGGCACGAGCGCCACGTTTTCAGCCAGAACGGTGCGCGAGAGCGAATCGAGCGGAACGCCGCCCAGCAGCACCTCGCCCTGCGCCTCCTCCAGCTTGTCGATCACCTTGATCAGCGAGGACTTGCCGCAGCCGCTGGGCCCGGCGATGCCGATGAACTTCCCCGCCGGAATCGCCAGCACGATGTCGTCCAGAATCAGCTGATCCGGCTTTTCGGGGTAGGCGAAGCGCACATCCTGGAGACTTACGCCGTTGTCACGCGGCGCTTGCGCCGGGACACTCTCGTTTTGATAGGAGAAATCCAGCGGCAGGTCCGACAGCTGGAAGTAGTCGCTGGCCAGCACCACGCATTCGGAAAATTCGTCCAGGATGCGGTGCAGCTCCCGAAGCGGGCCGGTGAGCTGGGTAAAGCACAGGTAGGCCGTGAGCACCGTGCCCACCGTGATGGCCCCCTGCGAGGCCAGCAGCACCGAAAGCCCGATGACCAGCACGCTAAAAAAGGCCTCGTTGACGAACTTCAGGCAGTCATAGAAGGCCATGGCCCGGTGATGGCGCATCTCCTTTTTGCGCAGCTGTCGGACCGCGCCTCGATGCGCGCGCCTTCCGTCTGCGCGCTGTCCAGGGCGCGGATCGTCTCGATGCCGCCCAGCAGCTCCACCATGGCGCCGTCCATGTCCGCCTTGGTTTCCATCAGCTCCACCCGGATGCCCTTCTGCGTGCCGATCTGGCGAAAGACGATGAACGTGCCCACGGGAATCACCAGCACAACCAGGCAGGCCACGGAGGCGGGCAGCTGCATGAAGATCGTGACCACAGCCGCCAGACCGGTGGTCACGGCGGGGGCGAAATCCATGAACATCAGCTTGATCAGCTTGACGGTGCCCTCCAGGCTGCGGTTGAGGCGGCCGTGGATGTTGCCGGTCATGTGGGCGCGGAAATAGGACAGCGGGGCCATCAGCAGCGAGAGCGCGGCCCGCTGGCGCGCGGTTTTTTCCGCCTGGGTGGCGGTGTCCTCCACGATGAGCCGGCGAGCGACCTTGATGAGTTCGTTGACGATGTTGACGACCAGAATGGCAAGCAGAATCGGCACGACCGAGACAAACGAGGCATTCTGCCCCGCCAGCACGTGGTCCGTCAGATAGCCGACGGCCAGCGGCGTCAGCTGACTAAGCACCGCCGAGACGCCCAGAATCAGCAGAATCAAAAAGAAGCCGGATTTCTGCTTCCTGGGCAGCAGGGCAAAGATGCTTTTCCAGATTTTCTGGCGATTTTCCGGCTTCTGCATAACGCGCGCGATCCCTTCTATGTGGCGGCGGGCGAGGCTTGCCCGTATCATTTTACCACATTTCGGGGATCGTGAAAACGTCTGGTTGCGGGATCAATCCTTGTCCACGTGCTTTTTCATGTGGTTGAGCGCGTTCTTTTCCAGCCGGCTCACCTGCGCCTGGGAGATGCCGATCTCCCCGGCGATCTCCATCTGCGTGCGCCCCTGGAAGAAGCGCAGCGTCAGGATGTGCTTTTCACGCTCGCTCAGGCGGCTGAGGGCTTCGCGCACACCGATCACGTCCAGCCAGTTGTTGTCCGGGCGCTTGTTGTCGGTCACCTGGTCCATGATGTAGAGGGCGTCGCCGCCGTCGTTGTAGACGGGCTCAAAGAGGCTGACCGGGTCCTGAATGGCCTCCAGGGCAAAGACCACGTCCTCGCGGGGGAGCTTGAGCTCCTCGGCCAGCTCGGTTACGTTGGGCTCGCGTCCCATGCGCTCGGCCAGGCGGTCGCGGGCTTTGAGCGCCTTGTAGGCGATGTCGCGCAGGCTGCGGCTGACGCGGATGGCGTTGTTGTCGCGCAGGTAGCGGCGGATCTCGCCGATGATCATGGGCACGGCATAGGTGGAGAAGCGCACGTTCTGCGTCACATCGAAGTTGTCCAGCGCCTTGATCAGGCCGATGCAGCCCACCTGGAACAGGTCGTCCACATTTTCCCCGCGGTTGCTGAAGCGCTGGATCACGCTGAGCACCAGGCGCAGGTTGCCGCGGATGAATTCCTCGCGCGCGTTGAGATCGCCGCTGTGCACCAGGGGAAAGAGCTCGCGCATGCGCTCGTTCGAGATCACGGGCAGCGTGGAGGTATCCACGCCGCAGATTTCCACTTTGTTCATCGCCATAACCCACACCTCCGCACATAGGCTTGTATCTGGAGTATGGGCCGGCGGGCGCAATTTTATGCCGCCTCGACCTGTTGGGGCAAAGGCTCCAAAAAACCGACAAAACAGGATTTGCACCCGCCTGTGTCGAAACTGACAGAGAGGAGCGCATGCCCAGGGCGCGCTGAAAAAGGAGCGGACGGCGGATGAGCGAGGCGGCAAGGCAGCTGGCAAAGATGCTGGAAAAGGGCAGGCGGACGGTATTTTTTGGCGGCGCGGGCGTGAGCACGGAGAGCGGCATTCCCGACTTTCGCAGCGCGCACGGCCTCTATGGCGGCGCGAAGGGAAAAAGCTACGAGGACATGCTGCATATCCGGTATTTTCTGACCTCACCGGACGAGTTCTGGGCGTTCTACAAAAACGTGATGCTCTATCCCGATGCCAGGCCCAATGCCGCGCATATCGCGCTGGCCCGGCTGGAGGCTGCCGGGAAGCTGGACTGTGTGCTGACGCAGAATATCGACGGGCTGCATCAGGCGGCGGGCAGCCGGAAGGTGCTGGAGCTGCACGGCTCCGTGCACCGCAACACCTGCATGCGCTGCGGGAGGCAGTTTGACCTTGCGTGGGTGCTGTCGCAGGAGGGCACGCCGCACTGCCCCTGCGGGGGGCTGGTGCGGCCGGATGTGGTGCTCTACGGCGAGCCGCTGGACGATGAGGTGCTGGAAGCCGCCGTGCGCGCCGTGCGGGGCTGTGATTTGCTGATCGTGGGCGGCACGTCGCTGGTGGTGCACCCGGCGGCGGGGCTGGTGGGGTATCTGCGCGCGGGCGTGCCCCTGGTGCTCATCAACCGGGATGAAACGCCCTACGACAGCCTGGCCGCGCTGGTCATCCGCGAGAATATCGCGGAGGTGCTGGACGAGGCGGTGCGGCTCTGCCTGGGGCAGGCGTAAAACAATCGTAAAATTTTTGTAAAAATCGGAAAACCAAACCGGCTCCTTGCGCGTCTTATAAATAAAGAGACACGAAAGGAGCCGGTTCATCATGAAGCGCGATTACGAGTACAGACGCAGGAGAACGGGACAGCGGCACCGCTGGTGCATCCGCGCCAGCGTATGGCGCTACATGCTGATGGGCCTGCCCATCGGCGGAAGGTAATCAGCGGTAGAGGGACAGCCAACTCTCCCGCACGGCCTCCCAGGAGTAGAGGCGGGGGAAGAGCGCGCGCTGCCCGGGCGCAAGGCCGGTGAGCGCTCCGTCCATGGCGCGCGCCACCAGCGCGGGTATATCGGCAAAGTCGCGGAAGGATTCCAGCTCGATCCCCATGTCCTCCAGCTGGGGATAGCCCAGCCACGCGCCCTTGAGCACACAGGCGCCGGCGTAGAGGTATTCCTGCATGCTGGCCGAGAAGGCGTCGGTGCGGATGGCCAGAATGAACACGTCCGCGGACAGGCGCAGCATGGCGCTGTCCTCCGGGCCCAGGAACTGCGTCAAGACCACCGTCTGGCAGGGCAGGCGGCCCGCCAGCTCACGGGTGCGGGCCACATAGGCGGGATCGTTTTCGCCATAGGTCTGCTGCAAAACCAGCGTCATGCGCCGGAGACGTTCGGCAGGCAGCAGCTGGAGCGCCTCAAGCACCTCCAGCTGCTGCTGGGCGGAGGAGGCGCTGTACCCCACGCACACCACGAACCGGTCCGGCGCGATGCCAAAGCGCGCGCGGCACTGTGCGGGCGTGAAGCGCTCGCGCGCCCGGTCGATGTCCGCATAGCCGGTCTGGCCGAAGTAGAGCAGCGTGGTCTTTTGCGCGATTTCCTCGCCGTAGACGCGGCGGATCATGGTGCGGTTGAGCTCGCTGTGCACGCTGATGGCGTCGCACTGGTGCAGGTAGGGCTTCATGCGCCGAAGCGCGAGCGGGCTTGCGCGCAGGAGGTCGCTGCCCCAGAAGCTGCACGCCCAGTGCGCATGAAAGCGCCGCGCCACCAGCCGCCCCAGCGCCAGGTCGCGCTGGGACAGGTAGTGGTTGTGCACGATGTCAAACGGCCCCAGGCGCCGCAGGCTGCGCGCGTTGAGGGCGATTCGCACCCACATGCGCAGCCGTGGAATCCGGCGGATGACGGGCAGCGTGTGGCGGTCGTGGTAGACCGTCACGCCGGTAGCCCGGTAGAAGTCGGCGTACTTGCCGCCGTCGCCCCAGATGGGAAAGAGCACAAGTTCATAGCCGGCGGGCAGGAGCAGATGCTCCATCAGCCGCCGGGTCCAGAAGCTGTCCGCGTCCGCAATCATGAGGATGCGCTTTTTATCGCTCATGTCGCTCCTCCTTTCGGAAATGGCCGCGCAGCGCGGAAAGCACCTGTCCGGCGGTGGTCCAGAGGGTACGAAGCTCCGCATGGAACAGCGCGCAGGCCAGCGCCAGCACCAGCACCAGCGCCGCGTATTTCCATATGCCCGTCAGCAGTAGGTTTAAAAGGGACGCCGCCGTCATCAGCCCGATGGTCAGGGCCAAGCAGCGGTAGTTGAGGATCGCGCGGTAGTACCTTTCGCCCACGGCGGTGCGCAGAAGCAGCGTGAGGATGGCCGAAAGCGCCGAGGCCATGGCCGCGCCGGAGATGCCCAGCGGCGGGATGAGCAGAAAGCACAACCCGATGTTGGCCAGAGCGGAAAACAGGTAGATCAGCGTGGTCCAGTAGCTCTTTTTGGAAATGGTGATGCCCATGCCCGTGGTTTCGCCCAGGCAGTAGCAGATGGGGGAGAGGAACAAAAACGGGAAGAATACCACCGAGCTGCGGTAGCTCTTGCCCAGCAGCAAAAACACCGGCGACTGCAAGAGCGTGATGCCCAGCCCGAAGAGCGTGAGCATGCAGGCCATGAGCCGGTGCACGGTGTAGAAGCGCTGGCGGTCGTCGCTCTGATAGTTTTCCAGCACATAGGGGGCCCAGTAGGTGTTGAAGCCCGTCTGGATGATGTTGATCGTGGAGGCCAGCCCCAGCGCGCTGGAGAAGATGCCCGTCGCCTCGTACCCCAAAAGGTGCTTGAGCGCCAGCGTGCTCACCGACGTGTTCAGCCAGCTCAAGACGCTTAGCGGCACCAGCGGCAAGGCGTACTTGCCCAGCTCGCGCACGGCGTCCCGGTCGGTCAGGCGCGGGAAGGAAAAGTCCAGGCGGCCGCGCTGCAAAATCAGAAAGACCACCGTAAAGACCGCCATCAGCGCCGTCAGGGCCACAATGGCGTAGCGGCCCGTGGGCCTGCTGAAGCCCACCGCCAGGTAGGCGATTTTGGTCAGGAGCGCATGCACCACGCCCTGGATGGTGTAGAGCAGCGCGTTCTGCTCCATCCGGTAGCACAGCGACAGAAAGCGGAAAACAACCAGCGAGCAGCTGTAGAGGCACAGGCACAGGAAGATGGAGAAATCCGGCTGCCCTACGATCTCCCCGCTCAAAGAGCGCCAGAAGCCCAGCAGCACCGCCGAGGACACCACCCCGAAGCCCAGCGCCACCGACAGGCAGAAGGTCAAAAGCGCGCGCGGCGTCATGCGGCCGGGGGTTTCGCGGAAGAAGCGGACGAACGCCTGGTCCAGCCCCAGGTAGCACACCGAGCAAAACAGCGACGTATAGGTGCCGAACATGCTCACGCGCGCCAGCTCCGCGGGCGCGAACAGCCGCGTGGAGATGGGCGTGGCGATAAAGCCCAGCGCAAAGGAAATCCATGTGACCATGGAGAATCCTACCATGTTTTTCAAAAACCGCTGTTTGCTGCGTTCCATGCGCCTGCGGGACAATGCCCGCGCTCCCTTCGTATGTTAGCGCCCTTCGGGCAAAGGCTTCGGCGCGCCCGCGCTTTCGCGGGGCACGGCGACGGTAAAGACGGTCTCTGGACCGGTTTCCAGGGAAATGGTTCCGCCATATTCGGCCAGTGCGGTGCGCACGATGCTCAGCCCCAGCCCGTGGCCCTCGCCCTTGGTGGATACGCCCGGCTCAAACAGCCGTTCGCGCAGCTCCTCCGGGATGGGGGCGCCGTTGTTGGAGATCACAAAGGCAAAGCCGCGCAGGTCCTCCGTGACGGCCAGGCGGATGCGTCCTCCGGGCACGTCCTCCACGGCGTCCATGGCATTGTCCATGAGGTTGCCGATGATGCAGCACAGTTCCCACGGCGGCACGGGCAGGCTCTCCAGCGTGCTGCGGATGTCCATCTCCAGCGTGATGCCGCGTTCCTCGCACGCCGCGCTCTTGACCTGCAACAGCGCGTTGAAAGCCGTCATCTTGGTGCGCAGAACCGAGGAAACGGACCGGTGCTCGTCGTATACGCGCTCCAGATAGGCGGTGGCCTCACCGTATTCCTGCATCTCCAGCAGGCTGTAAACCACCTGAAGGTGGTTGAGAAAGTCGTGCCGCTGGGCGCGCAGCTTCAGGTTGAGCGCGTCCATCTGCTCATTGGTCGTCTGCAGTTCGCCGATGGTGCGCTCCAGCCGGCGGGTGCGCAGCGCGTCCTGAATGTCCACGCCGGCGCCCCAGGCGGCCATGAGCGCGCCCGCGATGACCATAAACTGCAGCGACCAGCTGTTGCGCGCCTCCGGCCCCGCGGTGAGCACGTAGAGCACGAAGGCAAGCAACACGCCGATTTGCACGGCGTTGACCACGATGGCAAACATCGTGGTTTTTTGAACGTCGGGCTTGCGTTTCAGCTCATGCTTCATGGCCTTCTCCAAATCTGCGTGCATGCCGGTCGCGGAGCTTGGCTTCATGCCCCTGGCCGGTGGGCCGGTAGTACACGGTATGCTCATAGCCCGGCGGCATGTAGGCCTGCCTGACAAAATGGCCGGGATAATCGTGGGGGTATTTGTACTGCGGCGTCCGGGCGTGCGGCGTGGCATAGCTCTGGTCGCGCAGGTACGGGGGAACGGGGGTCAGTCCGCCCTTCTGGGCGTCCGCCATGGCGGCGTCGATGGCCATGCACACGCTGTTGCTCTTCTCCGCCAGACAGACGGCGATGATGGCCTGCGCGATGGGGATGCGCGCTTCCGGCATGCCCACGAATTCCAGCGCCGTCACGGCGGCCTGCGCCTGCAGCATGGCCAGAGGATCGGCCAGGCCCACGTCCTCGCTGGCATGCACCACGATGCGCCGCACGATGAGCCTGGGGTCCACGCCCGCATAGAGCAGGCGGCTGAACCAGAAGAGCGCCGCGTCCGGGTCGCTGCCGCGCATGCTCTTGATGAAGGCGGAGAGCATGTCGTAATACTGTCCCTCGTCCATCTTGAGAAGGGGCTTCTGTACGCTTTCCTGGGCCGTCTCCAGCGTTAGGCGCTTGAAGGGGCGGCCGGTCGAGGGATCGGTTTCCTCGGCGGTGGTCAGCCAGGCCAGCTCCAGCGCGCCCAGGGCGGTGCGCACGTCGCCGCCCGACATGCGGGCGATGTAGGCAAGCGCGCCGTCCTCCGCGCGCACATCGCTCCCGCCGTAGCCGCGCTCCGGGTCGCGCAGGGCGTTTTGCAGCACGCGCAGCACATCCTGCGTTTGAAGGGGCTCGAACTGGAACACCCGGCACCGGCTCACGATGGCCGGGGTCATGCTGACCATGGGGTTCTCCGTGGTGGAGCCGATGAAGCGAATGAGGCCGCTTTCGATGGCGGGCAGAATGCTGTCGCTCTGCGCCTTGGACCAGCGGTGGCACTCGTCCAGCAGCAGGTAGGTGGCGCGGCCATAGCGCAGGCGGCGATCCTGCGCCTCCTTGAGCACCTGCCGCACGTCCGCCACGCCGCTGGTCACAGCGTTGAGCTTTTCAAAGGCGCTGCCCGTCATGCGGGCGATGATGGAGGCCAGCGTGGTCTTTCCGCAGCCGGGCGGGCCCCAGAAGATGCTGCTTTGCAGCCGGTCGGCCTCAATGGCGCGGCGCAGCAGCCGGCCCGGCCCCAAAAGCCGCTCCTGCCCCACAAATTCGTCAAGCGTGCGGGGCCGCATGCGCTCGGCCAGAGGCGGCAGGGAGGCGCTTTCCTCCAGGCCGCTGAATAGGGTTTGCTGTTCAAAATCGTTCATGCAGTCAAAGGCGGCGGGACTGGCCGCGCCGCACGGGTCGTTGGTGGAGGGAAAGGCAGACAAACACTATCCACTATACACTTTTTCCTGAAAAATTGCAACGCGCGGCCCTACTCCTTCAGCCACGCGGCATAGCGCTCCGGCGGGTAGATGGTGCGGATCATATGCACCATGAAATCAAATTCCTCTTTGGTATAGAAGGAGGCATAGCGCTGGTAGAGCACGCGCAGGGCGTTCAGGCTGTAGACGCGCAGGCTGTAGTCGTTGAGCTTGATGAAGTTGGCGGAAAAGGGGGTCAGCTTGTCGAAAATCACGCCCATCAGGTCGTCGGTGATGGCCGCGATCTGCCCCGTACCGAGCCGGCGGGAGTGGTAGTTATCGGTGATGACGGTCAGGCTGCCGCTGGTGAGGCGGTTGAGCTTCACCAGGAGCAGGCTCTCCAGTTCGTCGCGCAAACTTTCCAGGGTCTGGCGGTAGGGTGCGTAGGCGCGCATGTGCCCGGCGATCTCGGAGGCCAGCGGGTTGGCGCTCAAAAAAAGCGTCCCAAGCCACGGCCTGAGCACGCGCTCCACATCCGCCACCCCAACGGGAATCGCCATCGCCGCCTGATACCTCCCGTCTTTGCAGGCTGATGTCAACCCAATTCTGCAACATATTTCTACATTCTCTTCATCAAGTCCTTGTTTTTGCGTGCGGAAAATATGACAGAAGGAAATCATTTCTTTAAGAATTGTAATTTTATACGAAACTAGATGCATAGATATACAAATTTAACTTGTCAAGCGCCATGTTTTGTGGGGGGGATGACGCCCTGCCACCATGGGTAGGAAAGTGGGTTTTCAACATCCGGTGGCCTATGCAAAAGTGCGAGAGAAGGGGAGACTTGTCAAAAGTGTCCGTATCTGCTATGATAATGCACGAAATGTGGAATGGCGCGTGTGGTTTTCCACAAGGGCGTTTTCCACATTCTTTGCATCTTTAGAAGGAACCATGTGGATAACAGACCAAAGCAAACGTTGTATAATATACAGGAATGGAAGGTTGAATGCGCCGTGATGAAGGCTGAGGAGCTGTGGGGAAGCGCCTGCAAGATTCTGCAGGAGGAGATGACCCGTATCAGTTACAGCACCTGGATTGAAACGGCTCTCAAGCCCTGCGCGCTGGTGGGGGATACGGTGCTGCTGGAGTGCGTAAGCCCCGTGGTGCAGCAGATGGGCACCAGCCGTTACATGGGCCAGATTCAAAAGGCGGTCAGCACCGCGGCGGGACGTGCCCTGACGGTGGAGGTCTACGGCCACGAGGAGCTCAAGGACCGGCTCAAGGCGCTGGAGGCCCGCTCCTCCGGCGATTCGCTGGCGCTGCTCAACCCCAAGTATACCTTTGATACCTTCGTGGTGGGCTCCAGCAACCGGTTTGCGCACGCGGTGTCCCTGGCGGTAGCGGAGGTGCCCGCCAAGGCGTACAACCCGCTGTTCATCTATGGCGGCGTGGGCCTGGGCAAGACGCACCTGATGCACGCCATCGGACATTACGCGCATGAGCTGTATCCCGATATGCGCATATTATACATCACCAGCGAGGACTTTACCAACCAGCTGGTCAGCGCCATGCAGACCAACCAGAACCAGCAGTTCCGCGAACGCTTCCGCAACGTGGATATCCTCATGGTGGACGATATTCAGTTCATCGCGGGCAAGCACGGCACGGAGGAGGAGTTTTTCCATACGTTCAACCACCTGCGCGAGGCCGGCAAGCAGATCGTGATGACCTCCGATAAGCCTCCCAAGGAGATTCAGAAGCTGGAGGAGCGCCTGTGCAGCCGCTTTGAGGGCGGCCTGGTGGCCGATATCCAGCGGCCGGATTTCGAGACGCGCCTGGCCATCCTGCGCAAGAAGGCGGAGTTTGAGCACCTCAACATCAGCGACGACATCCTGGCGTTGATCGCCGAGAAGATCGACACCAACGTGCGCGAGCTGGAGGGCAGCGTGACCCGCCTGACGGCCTATTCCAGCCTGACCCGCCGGCCCATCGACATGCAGCTGGCGCGCGAGGCGCTGCGCGAATTGTTCAAGCACTCCGAAACGCGCGTGATCACCTGTGACAGCATTCAGGACGCCGTGGCCAACTACTACGGCCTGAGCGTGGAGGACCTCAAAAGCCCCAAGCGCAACCACGAGATCACCGTACCCCGGCAGATCGCCATGTACCTGGCACGCGAGATGATGGGCCTGAGCCTGACCCGCATCGGCGACGCCTTCGGCGGCCGCCATTACACCACGGTGATGTCCTCCATCAGCAAGGTGGAGGATTCCATCAAGCAGTCGCCTAGCCTGGTGAGCCTTCTGGACGATATCCGCCGCATGATCAAAAACCCCACCTGACAAGGGGCGGAAAAGAAAATTTCGTGAAACCGCTTTGCAAACGCATGGATTCATGCTATAATTGAGCCGCTGTCCAGCTTAGGTTATATGGTTCAGGTTCCTTTCCTTCGAGTTTGTTCGAAAGCACGGAAACCACGCCAGGGACTCAAAGCAGATTCGAGACAGAACAAACCAAAAAGTGGAGGGAATCCAACCATGTTCGAAGACAAGACTTTGGTATGCCGTGACTGTGGCAAGGAATTTGTGTTCAGCGCGTCTGAGCAGCAGTTCTTTGCGGACAAGGGCTTCCAGAACGACCCCACCCGTTGCCATGAGTGCCGCGCCGCTCGCCGCAACCGCGAGAATCCCGGCCGCGCCGAGCGCCAGTACTACGAAGTGATCTGCGATGGCTGCGGCTGCACCACCCAGGTGCCCTTCCAGCCCAAGGGCGACCGCCCCGTGTACTGCCGCGAGTGCTTCGAGCGCAACCGCAACAACCAGTACTGAGATTGAAAAAAGCGCCTCCGCTTCGGCGGGGGCGCTTTTTTTGCGCAATCAAGGCAGAAACCGGCCCGGCGGCAGAGAAGCCGCCGGGCCG
>USFL01000020.1 GCA_900553905.1 uncultured Eubacteriales bacterium
GTTTCACGACCTGGACGTCAGCGACATCCTCACCCCGCGCGTGCGGGTGGACGGCATCCCGCTGGGGAGCACCAAGCAGGAGACGGCCGACAAGTTCGAATCGTCGGGCTATTCGCGCCTGCCCGTCTACGAGGAGACGCTAGACCACATCGTGGGCGTCATCCACCAGAAAGATTTTTACAACCGCGCGCGCAAGGGCGCCGACTTTGACCTGTCCGCCATCATGAAAAAGCCCGTCTATGTTCCGCAGGGTGCCAAGATCAGCGATACTCTGCGCCTGCTTCAGCGCACGCAGTCGCAGATGGCCGTGGTGGCCGACGAATACGGCGGCACCGTGGGTATCGTGACGATGGAGGATATCCTGGAGGAGCTCGTGGGCGAAATCTGGGACGAGCACGATGAGGTCGAGGAGCCCTTCCGCTTCATCAACGACAACACCTGCCGCGCCCTGGGCTCCGCCGACCCGGAAGAGCTGTTTGAAAAGCTGGGGCTGGACTGCACGACCGAGGCCAGCACCGTGGGCGGCTGGGTGATGGAGATGACCGAGCGCGTGCCCCAGCCCGGCGACAGCTTTGACTGCGGCCCGTGGCACGCCACCGTGCTCAGGACCGACGGCAGGCACGTGCAGGAGATCGAGCTTCGCCGCTCGGCCGAAACCGTGTCCGCCTAAGCAGAAGAAAAACGCGCCCCCGGCGCGGGAACAGGATGGTTGCATATGGCTAAACTATGGGCCGGGCGCTTCGAGAAACCCACCAGCGCCCTTCTGGACGATTTTCAATCCTCGATTCCCTTTGACCAGCGCCTGCTGGAATGCGACGTGACCGGCTCCATCGCCCATGCGACCATGCTGGGCGAGCAGGGCATCATCCCGCAGGAGGACGCGGAGCGCATCGTGGAGGGCCTGCGGGGAATCCTTAGCGACTATCGCGCTGGCACGCTGACCATCGACATGAGCGCGGAGGACGTGCACATGTTCGTGGAAGCCCTCCTGACCGACCGCATCGGCGAGGCGGGCAAGCGCCTGCACACCGGCCGCAGCCGCAACGACCAGGTGGCTTTGGATGTGCGCATGTATGCGCGCGGAGCCTGCCGGCACGTGCGGGAGATGCTGCTTTCGCTGCTTTCGCTGCTCGGTTCCCTGTCCAAGGAACACCTGAATACCGTTATGCCCGGCTACACGCACCTGCAAAAGGCGCAGCCCATCACGCTGGCGTTCCACCTGATGGCCTACGCGCAGATGTTCATGCGCGACGTGACGCGCTTTGAGCACGCCTATGACGAGGCCGACGCCATGCCGCTGGGCTCCGGCGCGCTGGCGGGCACCACCTATCCGCTCAACCGCGACCGTGTGCGCGAGCTGCTGGGCTTCTCCCGCCTGACGGACAACGCGCTGGACGGCGTGAGCGACCGCGACTTCCTGCTTTCGTTCCTCTCGGCGGCCAGCATTCTGATGATGCACCTCAGCCGCTTCTGCGAGGAGCTGATCCTGTGGAGCACCAACGAGTTTTCCACCGCCGTGATGGACGACGGCTTCGCCACCGGCTCCAGCATCATGCCTCAGAAGAAGAACCCCGACGCCTGCGAGCTCACCCGCGGCAAGACGGGCCGCGTCTACGGCGACCTGATGGCCCTGCTCACCGTGATGAAGGGCCTGCCCCTGGCCTACAACAAGGACATGCAGGAGGATAAAGAGGCCTTCTTCGACGCCTACGACACGCTCTGCAAATGCCTGCCCACCTTCACCGAGATGCTGCGCACCACCTCCTTCCGCGCCGACGTGATGCGCAGGAGCGCGGGGCTGGGCTTCACCAACGCTACCGACCTGGCGGATTACCTGGTGGGCAAGGGCGTGCCTTTCCGCGACGCGCACCATGTGAGCGGCTCGCTGGTGGGCAAGTGCGTGCATGAGGGGCGCGCGCTGGAGGACCTGTCGCTTCAGGAGCTGCGAGCCGCGCATCCCGCTTTTGACGAGGATGTGTACGAGGCCATTTCGCTGGAGGCGTGCGTGGAGCGCCGCTCCCTGCAAGGCGGTCCCGCGCCCCAGGCGGTATCCGCCAGCATCGAGCGGCTGGACCGCTGGCTGAATGCCCACGCGGACGGAGCAGAGGCATGACCCCCTCCGCCACGGCCGGGAACGCCCGGCGCGAGGGCTGGCTGGACGCGCTGCGCGTGCTGGCCGCCTTCGGGGTTATCGTCAACCATACCAACAGCAAGGTGTTTCAGTCCCTTGCGCCGCAGGATATCCAATGGTGGCTGTCGATCGGCTGGTACTACGTGAGCAAAATGGCGGTGCCGCTGTTTGTGATGGTCTCCGGCGCGTGCCTGCTGCCCCGCCGGGACCGCCCCCGAAAGGTGCTGGGGCGCATGGCGCGCATCGTGGCCGCGCTGCTTCTGTTCTCCTATGCGTACTACCTCTATGACGCATGGGTCTACTGGGGCCTGTGGCCCCGTATGGCCGACCTGGGCACGTTCCTTGCTTTGGTATGGACGCAGCAGATCACCGATTCGTTCTGGTATCTCACATTCTACCTGGGTCTGCTGGTGATGCTGCCCTTCCTACAGCGGTTGGCGGCTTCCCTGAGCGGGCGCGGCATCGCCGCGCTGGCAGGCCTGTGCTTTCTCTGGGACGGCCTGTGGCCGCTGGCCGCGCATTACGTGCCGGCCATCGCCCCGCCCGCCTGGCTGGATGCGCCGCTGTTCACCGTATATGTGGGGCTGTTTTTCGCCGGGCACTGGCTGCGCCGCTGCTTTGCGCCCACACGCGGGCGCATGCGGCTGGCGTGGGCCGTGCTGGCCGTCTCGCTTCTGGCCAGCGTGCTGCTCACCTTTGTGGAATACGGACGCGTCGCTCCCGGTGAAAAATACTGGTTCATGGACGACCGCATGCATCCCTCGCTGCTCACGGCCATGAGCGCCGCTTCGGCCATGGCGCTTATGCGCGGCGCGCGCTGGCCGCAGCGCCATGGTCGCGTCCTGACGGAGCTGGGCGGCTGCGCCTTCGGCATGTACCTCGCGCAGGACTGGCTGATCGCCCAGACGCAGGAGCGGCTGTTCCTGCCGCTGTGCGCCGCGCTGCCTCCGCTCGCGGCGGCGCTGCTGTGGGAGCTGGCGGTGTTCGCCCTGGCGCTTGCCGCCGCGTGGCTGATGCGCCGCGTGCCGGGATTGCGGAAAATCGTATAGCATGCGCAAAAGGTAAGTCCGGTGCAACGCGCCGGACTCAGACTGCCGACAAAGTGCGGGGTGCAGGGGCCTCAGGCCCCTGCCGGGGTTTGGGGCAGAGCCCCAAAGCCTTATGCCGCAGCATTTCTTGTGAGCGTTGCGAGCGCCTGAAAGGCGCAAGAAACGCGGCTCTCCCCAAAATCAGGGGTTTTTCAACGGTCTGAGTCCGGTGCAACACACCGGACTCCCCTTTTTTTCGTGCCGGGAAAAATTCTATCGCCAATTGTTCAGCACCCGGAAAAAGCCTTCCAGCAGGCCGGGCATGCCCACGTCCTCTGCGGCCACGGCGGGCAGGCGCGCGATCACGTTGCCGTCCAGCTTGACGCGAATCATGCCCAGCGTGTCGCCCGCATGCACGGGTGCGGGCACCTCCGCGGGGAGCTCCACCTCCAGCGAGAGCTGCTTCTCCTGGCCCGGCTTCAAAAGCATGCTCATGCCCCTGCCCACGGCGGCCTCCACCTCGTCGGCCATGCCCAGCCGCACGGGCACGCGCTGGCCCAGCCGGTCGCCCTTGGTGAGCACCGTCACGCGCTTGTAGTTGGCAAAGCCGTAGTCCAGCATGGCGCGCGCTTCGTCAAAGCGCTTCTGGCTCGTTTCCGCGCCCAGCACGACGGCGATCAGCCGCAGGCCGTCCTTTTCCGCCGTGGCGCTCAGGCAGTAGCGCGAGGCATCCGCGCTGCCGGTTTTCAGCCCGTCGCAGCCCTCGTAAAACCGTACCAGCCGGTTGGTGTTGGTCAGGTCCGTCACGCGCCCGCTGGGATGGGTGAGCGTGTCCATCCACACCGAGGCGTGCGTGAAATAGTCCGGATGCCGGCACATCTCCACCGAGAGGGCGGCCACGTCGCGCGCGGTGGTGTACTGCGCGTCGTCCGGCAGGCCGGTGGCGTTGGTATAGTACGTGTTTTCCAGGCCCAGCTCCGCTGCGCGGGCATTCATCATTTCAGCAAAGGCCGCCTCCGTGCCCGCGATGTGCTCGGCCAGGGCGCAGGCCGCATCATTGGCGCTGGCTATGATGGTGGCATGCAGCAGCTCCTCCAGCGTATACACCGCGCCCGCGTCCAGAAGCGCCTGGCTCCCGATCTGCGCGGCGGCCTCCTGGCTCACGGTCACGGGGTCGTCCAGATGAATGGTCCCCGCCTCCAACTCCTCAAAGCAGATGAGCAGCGTCATCAGCTTGGTCACGCTGGCGGCCTGCCGGCGCTCGTCGGCGTTTTGCTCGAAGATGACGGTTCCCGTGCCGGCTTCCACCAGCATCGCGCTGGGCGACGTCAGCGCAACCGGCGGCTCCGCCTCCAGCGGTGCAGCCAGGGCCGGCGCGCCCAGCCAGCCCAGCGCAAGCAACAGCGCGCACAGCCGCGCGATCTCCTTTCTCATACAAAAAACTCCTTCCACGCATAGGGTCTGTGATACCATACGCGTGAAAGGAGGAAAATAGCCGTCGAAACAGCGCCCGTCAGGAAAAAATCACAGAGCGGCAATCACGCCGTCCACCAGCGCGCGGAAGGTGTCCTTCACCCGCTCGCCGGTTTCCATCACTTCCTGATGGGTCAGGGGCTGATCCAGAATGCCCGCAGCCATGTTGGTGATGCAGCTCAGGCCCAGCACGTCCATGCCGCTGTGCCGCGCCACGATGGTCTCGGGCACGGTGGACATGCCCACCGCGTCGCCGCCCAGGATACGCGCCATGCGGATTTCCGCGGGCGATTCGTAGGTGGGACCGTTCATCCAGCAGTATACGCCCTCGCGCAGCGCGATACCCAGCTTTCCGGCCACCTCGCGCGCCAGCTTTTGCAGGCCCACGTCGTAGGCGTGGGTCATATCCGGGAACCGCGGACCGAACTCGTCCAGGTTGGGGCCGGTCAGCGGGTTCTTGCCCGACAGGTTGATGAAATCCGTCATCAGCATCAAATCGCCCGGCACAAAGGACATGTTCACCCCGCCGGAGGCATTGGTCACGATCAGCGTTTTCACGCCCAGGCGCTTCATCACGCGCACGGGCAGCGTCACCTCGCGCAGGTCATAGCCCTCGTAGGCATGGAACCGGCCCTGCATCATGCACACGCGCTTGCCGTGCAGCGTGCCCGCGCACCAGCGGCCCGCATGGCCCGGCGCGGTGGATACGGGAAAGCCGGGAATGTCCTGATAGGCCAGGAATTTGGGATTTTCCAGCGCCTCGGCATAGCCGCCCAGGCCGCTGCCCAGAATGACCGCAATCTCCGCGCCGCCGCACGCCGCCTCGATGGCCGCCGCCGCACGGTTGATTTGTTCCAGATACGCCGCGTTCTGCTCGCCCATAAACGCTCCTCCTTACCGGTTGTTTCTCAGCTGGTCCGCAAACGACTCGGCCCCGAAGCGCTCCGGCACGCCCATCAGATCGGACACCGTGGCCGCGATATCGGCATAGGTACGGCGGGTTCCAATGTCGCAAAGGCCGGTCATCTCCGGGGACCAGGCCAGAATCGGCACGTATTCGCGCGTGTGGTCGGTGCCGGTGTGCGCGGGGTCGCACCCATGATCCGCCGTGAGCAGAATCAGGTCTCCCTCGCGCGCGGCGGCCTTGATTTCGTTCAGGCGGCCGTCAAAGTACTCCAGCGCCTGCGCGTAGCCGGCCACGTCGCGCCGGTGACCGTAGACGGAGTCGAAGTCCACGAGGTTGACAAATACCAGGCCCGTAAAATCCCGCGCCATGGCCTTCATGAGCGAATCCACGCAGGCGGGGTTGCCGGCGGCGTGGTCGCTTTCGCACAGGCCGCTCATGCAGAAGATGTCCTCGATCTTGCCGATGCCCATGGTGAACACGCCGCGGTCCTTGAGGGCGTTGAGCACCGTAGGACCGATGGGCTCCAGCGAGAAGTCGCGCCTGCGGCCCGTGCGGGCAAACTGTCCCTTGCCCGCGCCCACGAAGGGACGCGCGATCACGCGGCCCAGCGCGTGCGGGCCGGTGAGGATCCTGCGGGCGATGCGGCACATCTCATACAGCCGCTCCGGGGGCACGATGTCCTCGTGGCAGGCGATCTGGAACACGCTGTCGGCAGAGGTGTACACGATGGGATAGCCCGTGCGCATGTGCTCCTCGCCCAGCTCGTCAAGAATGGCGGTGCCGCTGGCCGGATAGTTGCCCAGGGTCTTTGTGCCGATGGCCTCTTCAAAGGCGTTCATCACCTCGGGCGGAAAGCCGTCGGGATAGGTGGGAAAAGGCGTGTCGAGGCGAAGTCCGGCGATCTCCCAATGGCCGGTCGTGGTGTCCTTGCCGGCTGAAACCTCCGCGGCGCGGCCGTATACGCCCGCTCCTTTCACGGGCTTGGGGCCGTCCACGCCGGGAATGAGGCCCAGGCCCATGGCCTCCATGTTGGGAAGATGCGGATGCGCCTGCTCGATGATATGGCCCAGCGTGTTGGCGCCCGCGTCTCCGTAGGCGGCGGCGTCGGGAAGCGCGCCCGCGCCCACACTGTCCAGCACGATCAGAAAGATGCGTTTCATATGTCCTCCTTACAGCCCCAGACGGATGCAGGCGGGGCCCACCGGACGGATATCCAGCACGTTGCAGCTGTGCGCGCCGAACACCGCCTCCATTTCCTTGACAAAGCTGTCCAGTCCGCGCTTGGGCACGAAGTTGAGCGTCGTGCCGGCAAAGCCGCCGCCGTGCACGCGCCAGGCGCCATCCTCGCGCAGCTTGCTCTCGGCCAGCATCAGCGCCAGGGACAGCTCCTGCCGGTCGGGCGTTGCGAAGATGTTTTGCAGGTAACAGAAGCTGCTGCGGCCGCTTTCGATCACCAGTCGGAAGAAGGCGCGCAGATCGTCTGCCTGCAGCGCCGACACCTCGTCGGCCACGCGGCGGTTTTCGGCAAAGTAGTGCGCGGCGCGCAGGATGGCGCGGTCGGCGTTCACGTCCTTGAGGCGCTCGCGCAGCTGCGGCAGCGTCTGCATGAACTGTTCGGGCTGCACGCGGCGCAGGTAGGTTTCCCCGAAGCAGGCGGCCACGGCGCGCATCTCCTGGGGAATGGCGGCGTAGAAATCGGTCAGGTTGTCGTGGCTGCCGCCCGAGTTGACCACCACCAGCGCATACCCCTTGGCGGCAAAATCGTAGGTGATTTCGCGCACCTCCGGGTCGTCATCCTGGAAGTCGATGTACACCAGGCCGCCCGCGCTGGAGGCCATCTGATCCATCAGGCCGCTGGGCTTGCCAAAGTATACGTTCTCGGCGTACTGGGAGATCTGCGCGCGGCGCTTGAAGTCCAGCTTGCCGTCGTTATAGAGCTCGTCGAAGATGGCGCACAGCAGCACCTCGACCGCGGCCGAGCTGCTAAGCCCGCTCCCGCTGCGCACGGTGGAGGTCATCACCGCGTCGAAGCCGCCCACGCGCAGGCCCGCTTTCTGCAGGCCGTCGGCCACGCCGCGCACCAGGGCCGCCGTGGTGCCCTTCTCATCCTCTCGCGCGCTCAAATCGTCCAGTGAGAGGGAAAGCGGCGCATAGCCCTCGCTGTAGATGTTGACCGTGCTGTCGGCGCGCGGGCTAACGGCGGCCAGCGTGTCCAGGTTGACAGCGGCGGCCAGCACCTTGCCCCGGTTATGGTCGGTATGGTTGCCGCTGATTTCGGTGCGTCCCGGCGCGCTGATCATGGCGATGGGGCCCTCGTAGCCGACGAGCTCCTCGTGCCGCTTGAGCAGGTGCGAATAGCGCGCGCTCTGGGCCACCAGCATGCCCCCCCGCTGGCCGTAAAGGTAGGTCAAACGTTTCATGACCTCTGGGGTTTTGAGTTCACTGATCATTTGCGCGTACCTGTTCATAAGCCATCCATCCTTCTTTGGTGATGTGAAGCCGCGTGCTTCTACCGGGGCTTTGCGTCACGCGCCCAGCCGGCCGGCGACGCTCTGCCACAAGTCAATCATCTCCTGCATACCGCGTTCCTCCAGCCCCTCCACAAACGTCTGGGCCTCGTCGGCATCCAGCTCCCCCAGCACCACGCGCGCCAGCGTTTCGTCCACATAGGCGCCCAGCTGCGATTGCAGCTCAAGCGCGCGTGCGCTTTCTTCCTCCGTGAGCGTATAGACGGGGAAGGGCTCGACCACGCAGGCGTTCAGCTTGCGAAGCTCCCCGTTGACGCGCTGCACGTTGTCCTCGTCGTAGCGGTCGTAGAAGGCGTCGGGGAAGAGCCAGGGCATGTCGCCCGTATCATAGACGCTCAGCTCGCTGAGCGTGGAAGCGGTCATCGCCTCCAAGCCGCCCTTCCATGTCCAGCTGCCGTCCTCGCCCACGACGTAGTCCTCGCCCTCGGTTCCCGCCAGGGCCGCGATGGCGCCCTCCTCGGTGTAGAGCACGTCCACCCAGGCCAGCAGGGCGGCGGGGTCCTCGCAGGCGGAGGTGATGGCAAACGTGCCGCGCGTCACCTCGCCGCAAAGGTCGCGGTAGATCTGTTTTTCCTCAAAGACGAGCGGCTCCAGCAGCGCATAATCGACGGACATGTCATAGGGCACCAGGTTCACCGGCGTCGGCGCGAAAAACACGCCGTAGACCGCCTCCGCGTCCTCGTCGGTGATGCGGCGCAGCGCGTCGGCCGTGATAAAGCCGTCGGGGTCAAGCAGCCCCTCCTGATAGAACTCGCGCAGAGCCAGCGCCATCTCCCAGAAGCTCTCCTCGGCAGGCCAGTAATGCACCTGCCCGACCTCGTCGAGGTAGATGTTGTAGTCGTTGGCCGCCACGCCCCAGGCATGGGAGAAAAACTTCAGCTCCCACGGGCCCAGAAAGGCGAAGGGAATCTCGTCCCGCTTGCCGTTGCCGTTGGGGTCCCGGTCGCGGAAGGCCGTCAGCACCTCACGCAGGCTCTCCCAGTCCGTCGGGGCCTCCAGCCCCAGCCGTTCCAGCCACGTCTGGTTGATCCACATGGCGTTTTGCGGGGCCAGCTCCTGAATGGCGGGCAGCGCCACGATTTTTCCGCTGGGCAGCGTGATGGCTTCCCGCCAGTCGGGGTGTGCCTCCAGCAGCGCCCACAGGTTCGGCGCGTTCTCCTCCAGCAGCGGCCCGAGGTCGATGAGCTGTCCGCTGTCGGAATAGCGGATCAGTTCGGGCGTGGTCAGCGCCGCCTTGAACAGCACGTCGGGCAGCTCGCCGCCCGGCGCGAACATGGCGTCCTTGGCTTCCTGCCATTTTTCCAGGCTGGTATACTGGTCAAAGGTAAAGGTCAGACCCGTTCTTTCCTGCATGCGGACAAAAAAACCGTTGGTGTTCCAGTCGTGCGTGCTGCCCTCCCCGTCGTAGCCGGCCATGACAAAGTTCCCTTCCGCCATGGCGGCGGGAGCAAGGGCCAGAAGCAGGCAAATGAGGCAGCAAAAGGCGCGTCGTTGCATGTGCATAGTCCTCCGAATGTGCATTTGCGTGGGAAGAACACATCCCGTTCTTTTATTATACCTGATCGCCAAGTTTTTGAAAACCGTTTTGTAAAAATTTCAGCGTTCCCAGCGCAGGAGCATCTCCACCAGCTCGACCTCCGCGCCGCCGAAAAGCTCCTTCTGCGACCGTCCCGAAGCGTGAAACCCCATATGCCGGTAAAATGCCTGGGCCTGCCGGTTTCCCTCCAGCACCCACAGGCACACGCCGTCGCAGCCGTCCTCCCGGAGCCTTTGCAGGACCGCTTCCATCAGCCGGCGGCCATGCCCGCGCCCCATCGCCTCCGGCCGAAGGTAGAGACTAACCAGCTCGCCGAAGCCCTCGCGCCCCGGCTCGCGCGCATAGCTGACCATGGCGGTGCCCACGATCCGCCCATCCTCAAACGCTCCCAGCGACGCGGAAGGGTCGGCCCGGACCATGCCGCTCCAGCGGTCGTGCGTCAACTTGTCCAGAAACGCCTGCGACAGAAGGCCCCGGTAACACGCCTTCCAGCTTTCGGCATACACATTTCCCACTTCGTCAAAGTCGTCCTGCGCGCAAAGCGGCCTGATCACGGCCATTTTTGCCGCCTCCTTTCCCGTCAAAATCAAAGCTGCAACCATTATACCACCCGCCCGCCCGGATGACCAGCAGGATAGAAAAAAGCGCCTCCCGAATGAAGGCGCTTCAACGCTTATCCCGCGTCAGTCCCGGCCCGCGAGGCAGTACTGCCGCAGGGCCTCTGCCACCCGGCCGATGTCCTCGCCGGTCAGGTAGGGGTGCATGGGCAGAGAGAGCACTCTGTCGCATGCAGCCAGGGCGCCCGGATACAGCGCATCGTCAAACTGCCGGTCCGCGTAGGCGGTCTGCTGATGGATGCACCGGGGATAGTAGACCATGCTGGGGATGCCGCGCTCCTTGAGGAAGCGCTGCGCCCCGTCGCGCCGGGCGCGGTTTTCCATAAGCACGGTGTACTGCGCCCAGCTGCTTCGGTACCCGTCGGGCACGCGGGGCGTCTCCACGCACCCGGCCAGCGCCTGCGAATAGGCGTCGGCCGCTGCGTTCAGCGCATCCAGCTCATAGGCGCGCAGCGCGCGCAGCTTGGGCAGAAGCACCGCCGCCTGAAGGGTGTCCAGCCGGCTGTTCATGCCGATGCGCTGGTTGTCGTACTTGTCGGAAACGCCCCTGCCGTTGGCCCGCAGGGAGCGCAGCAGCGCGTCCTCCTCCGCATCGTCCACAAAGACCGCGCCGCCGTCCCCGTAGCAGCCCAGCGGCTTTGCGGGGAAAAAGGAGGTGGCGGCCGCCTGCCCGAAAGCGCATGCATTCGCATCGCCGATGCGCCCGCCGTAGCCCTGGGCGGCGTCCTCCAAGATGCGCAGCCCATGGCGCACGGCGATTTCCGCAATGCGCGGATAGTCCGCCGGCAGGCCGAACAGGTCCACCGGAATCACCGCCGCGGGCCTCAGCCGTCCCTCGGCCTCGACCCGGCGAATGGCGGCCTCCAGCGCATCGGGGTCGATGTTGAAGGTGTCCAGCCGGATGTCCACCGGGATCATCTCCGCGCCCACGGTGGTGGCGCATCCGGCGGAGGCGAAATAGGTGAAGTCCGGCACGAACACCGCATCGCCCGGCCCCACGCCCCACAGCATGAGTGCGAGCACCAGCGCGTCGGTGCCGTTGCCGCAGGTCACGCAAAAGCGCCGCCCCACGTCGCTGGCCAGCGCTTCCTCCAGCTCGCTCACCTGCTCGCCCAGGATGAAATGGCCCTTTTCCAGCACTCCGGCGATGCCGGCGTCGATTTCCGCTTTCAGCGCGCGGTACTGCGCGCCCAGATCATGAAACTGCATCTATTCCGCCTCCCTCAGCCCCTCCCCGTCGGGAAGGAAGCGCCGCCCGCATTCCGGGCAGACCAGCGCGCCGCGCAGAAGCGCTCCGCACGTGCACACAAAGCCGTGCGGCCGCGCTGGCACGCCCAGCATGAGGGCATGGGGCGGCACGTCGCAGGTGACCACCGCGCCCGCGCCGATCATGGCGCAGCGGCCGATGCGGTGCCCGCACACCACGGTGGCGTTGGCGCCGATGCTGGCACCGTCCTCCACCACGGTGGGCACGAAATGCACAGAGCCCTTGGGAAACAGGGCGCGGGGCGTCAAATCGTTGGTAAACACGCAGCTGGGTCCGCAGAACACCCCGCGGCCCAGCGCAACGCCCTGATAAATGCTCACATTGTTTTGCAGCTTGCAGCC
>USFL01000021.1 GCA_900553905.1 uncultured Eubacteriales bacterium
AAGGCATAGGGGAAGTTATAGAAGTGCAGGCCCACGCTGTAGTAGTGGCTCTTGTTGATCCACATGCCGGGGTGCATGACGTCCGGGTCCAGCCCGTCGCCATAACTCTCGCGCTGGGCGTCCAGCATCATGCGGTTGAGCTCCGCGGCTGTGGGGATATGGGTCTTGCGGGCCTCAAACACCGCGCTTTCAAACAGGAAGCGGCTGTAGATGTCCACGATGACCTGCGTGGCTTCCATCAGGCTGTTTTCCAAAAGCGCAAAGCGCGTCTCGTCGTCGGCGGTTTTGCGCACCTCATGGCTGAGCAGCGTTTCGTTGAAGATGGAGGCCGTCTCGGCAAGCGGCATGGGCGGGTCGGCCATCAGCACGGGCACGCGCTCCAGGCATACGTTGTGCCAGCCGTGACCCAGCTCGTGCGCCAGCGTACTCACGTCGCTGAAGCTGCCCACGAAGTTGGTCAGCACCCGGCTGATCTTCATCTGATGGAAGCCCGCGCAGAACGCGCCGCCCTCCTTGCCCTCACGGGGATAGAGATCAATCCAGCGGTTTTCAAATGCCTGATCGATGAATCGGCCCATCTCGGGGTGCACCTGCGAAAAGACGCGCACCAGCAGCTCCCGCGCCTCCCCGGCAGTATACCGCCGGGTATCCCGCCCCATGGGCGCGAACAGGTCGTAGAAGGGCAGTCCGTTCGCATGCCCCAGCAGCTCCGCCTTTTTGCGCAGGTAGCGCCGGAAATCCGGCAGCGCCTCGCGGATGGCGGTCCACATGGCATCCAGCGTCTCGCGGTCCATGCGGCTTTCGTCAAGCTGCTGCGTGAGCACGTCGGAGTATCCCCTGGCCTCGCACATGGTGAGCGCCTCGCCCTTGATGCAGCTTAAGCAAAAGGCCATGGGCGTTTCAATTTTCCGGTAGCTGGCCAGCTCCGCCTCATAGGCGGCCTTGCGCACGGCGGGGTCCGGGTCGTAGGCCATGCCGCGTACCGCGGGCAGGGGCTGGGCCTTGCCGTCCAGATCCACCGTATGCGTGCCGATGAGCCGGTCGCGCAGCTTGGAAAAGGCGTCCCCGCCATCCAGCGACATGCGAAGCATCCACTTTTCCATCTCCGCGGGCAGCATGTGCGCCGACTGCCGGGCCATCTCCCGCAGGATGAAGCCATTCTGCCGGAGCGCCTCGCGGCTTTCGATCAGCCGATCCAGCTCCTTTACGCCGCCTACGTAGCGCACGCAGCGGCTCTGGCATAGCTGCACCTCTACCATCAGGGCGCTGAGCTCGTCCATCAGGCGCAGCGCTCCCGCATTTTCCGTATCCGCCGCCAGCGTCAGCTCGGCATAGCCGAATGCGCGGCTCAGGCGGTTGGTCATGTCCTCCAGGCAGGCGACCATCGCCTCCAGCCGGTCCGCCTCCGGACGGTCCTGCGAAAGCAAAGCCTCCATGCCCTCCGCCGCAGAGCGGATCGCGTCGATATCGCCCCGCAGGGCCGGATCGTCAAACCCTTGATAAAATACGCTCAAATCCCAGGTGCCGTCGTTCACGGGGTATGCCTTCTTTCTGCCAAAACAGCTTCTATTTCGCCGCCTCGTTGCGCTTGAGCTTGCTCTCCTCCAGGGCCAGCAGGCAGGTTTCCTTGCTGCGCTCGATATGCTTGCGCATGAGCTTCTCAAAGGATTCCAGATCCTTCTGCTCCACGTAGTCCACCAGCTGATGGTGCTCGCGGTGCGCCGCGTGCCGCCGCGTCTCCCGCGCGATGGACAGCGCCGAAAAGCGCGTGATATATTGATCCTGCCCCTCAATGACGCGCAGGATTCGGTTCATTTTGGACAGCCGCGTCAGCTGCGTGTGGAACGCGCGCGCACGGGGCGAAAGCGCCTCGATGTCCCCCGCCTCGTCAAAGGCGTCCATCTCATGAAGCAGCGCGCGCAGCGAACGGATGTCCTCGGCCGTCGCATTCTGGATAATGGCGGGCAGCGTCAGCATCTCCAGGGCGTTTCGGATGGTGTAGATCTCCTCCACGTCCGCGATGGTAAAGGCGCGCACCACCACGCCCCGCCTGACCACATATTCCACCAGCCCGTCGCGTTCCAGCTTGCGAAGCGCCTCGCGCAGCGGCGTGCGGCTGATGTGCATGCGCTCGGCATATTCCGTTTCCACGATGCGCGAGCCCGCGGGAATCTCTCCCGTGACGATCGCGTTTTTCAGGGTTTCATATGCCACCTCGCGTATGGGTTTGCTTTCCATCGACGGGGCCAGGCTCATCGGTACCATCAAGCCGCCTCCTGTACTTTCTTTGTATTTCTTTTTCATTGTAGTACGGTGTACGGCGGATTGTCAAGGCTGGATTGGATACAGACGAAAACGGCTCCCGTTCGTCTGAACGGAAGCCGGTATGCAAACGCGGACGAGCCGCGGAGTTTTTTGTCGCGCCCGGAAGCGGAGGGAACGCCGTGCGGGATCAAAGGGGCGCAAAATCGCCCAAAAAGCAGCCGCACACAGCCGGAACCATCCGGAGCAGGAACCGTATCTCTTGCGCAAGAGCTTCCCTTCGCACCGCTTCCGCAGCGCATTTCGTCTTTATCGACGATGTAAGCATACCAAATGATTATGGCGGCGTTGTGAACAGAAACCGAACAATTGGAGAATAACGCCATGCAAGCGGGTGAACGCGGCCAGAGCAGGTATCATGGATTGACCCACACATGTGTCACCGCTCCAATCAGGCGACCGTCCTGCAGGATGGGGCTGCCGCTCATGCCCTGCACGATGCCGCCCGTGCGCTCAAGCAGCTCCGGGTCGGTCACGCGCAGCACCATACTGCGCTGCGCGGGCTGGGACTGTCGGGCCACCTCGACGATTTCCACATCGTACTCGCGCATGCCGTCGGTCCCCACGGTGGAAAGAATGGTCGCGGGACCGGTGTGCACCGCGTCGCGCCGCCCGATGGGCACGCCGTCGGGATAGAGCAGGTGCTCCGGGATTTCCTCCAGCTCGCCGTAGATGCCGTATTGGTTATTCAGAAAAATATCGCCAAGCACCCGATTTTCCCGCAGAAAGCTGCCCTTGAGCTCGCCCGGAAAGCCGGCCTCGCCCTTTCGGACGTCCACCACGTCGGCCTGCATGATCTGCCCCTTGCCCACGGTGAGCACCTGCTGGGTGTCGCTGTCGGTGATGGCGTGGCCCAGCGCGCCAAAGCTCGTATCGCCGCCCTCCTCCAGCACACCGTAGAAGGACAGGGTACCCACGCCGGCGGTGCTGTCACGCACCCACGCGCCGATGCGGTAGTCGCCGCTCTGGCCGTCGCGCTGCGGGGTCAGCGTCAGCTCCAGCGTGCTGTCGCCCCGGCGGATGGTCAGGGGCAGCGGCGTATCGCCCATGGCAGCCACCATCTCCGTCAGCTGCGCGGCGCTTTCCAGCGGCTTGCCGCCCACCCGGGTGATCAAATCGCCCGCCTTTACCCCTGCCAGGCGCGCAGGGCTGTATGCACCGCTAAGGTCGCTGGTGCCCACCACCAGCACGCCCTGGGTATGCAGGGCCACGCCCACCGCCTGTCCGCCGGGATAGAGGCGCAAATCGTCGCTGATGTCAATTTCCACCTCGCGCAGGGGCAAAAGGCCCAGAAAGCTGATGGTGGCGGTGCTCGTCCCGGCGCTCTCCTCCAGCGTCTCATCCAGAGAAGCGCCGGCGGATACATCCTCCCCCGCCTCAACGGTCAGGGGAAAGGGCGCGTCCAGCACGGCCCGTTGACCCACAGCCACGCTGAGTTTGTCCGGAAGGGTGCGAAGCAGCTGCGCCTGCGGGGAAAAGTACACCACGAGCAGAAAGGCCGACAGCAGCCAGCCGATGGTTTTTTTGAGCCGGGTGGGTGGTTTTCGCATGAAAACGCCTCTTTCTGATCTTGCTTCGCAGGGAAGTGTTTGCAGAAAGAGGCGTTTTTCATCGTGGTAAAGTTTGTGGTTTTGGCAGGCCGGATCAGACGGAATGCTTCACGCGGTCGCGCTCCTCGGCGCGCTTGCCGTTGTTGAAGCGGTCCAGCGTGCCCACCAGATAGCCGGTGATGCGGCGGATGCGCTCAAAGGCATGGCCGTTTTCGGTGCGCCCGCACTTGGGGCAGGTATCGCCGATGATGCCGTTGTAGCCGCAGTCCGGGTCGCGGTCCACGGGGTGGTTGATGCTGCCGTAGCCGATGCCCACGTCATGCATGTAGCGGACCACTTTTTCAAAGGCGTCCAGGTTCTTGGTCGGGTCACCGTCCATCTCGATGTAGCTGATGTGGCCGGCGTTGGTCAGCGCATGATAGGGCGCCTCGATGGCCAGCTTCTCAAACGCGCTGATGGGGAAGTAGACCGGCACATGGAAGGAGTTGGTATAGTATTCGCGATCCGTGATGCCGGGGATGACGCCGTACTTCTCGCGGTCGATGCGTACGAAGCGGCCGCTGAGGCCCTCGGCAGGTGTAGCCAGGCAGGTGTAGTTGAGCTTTTCCTTCTGGCTGAGGTCATCGCAATACTTGCGGATGAAGCCCACGATCTCC
Organism: uncultured Eubacteriales bacterium; assembly: GCA_900553905.1. Taxonomy (GTDB): domain Bacteria; phylum Bacillota; class Clostridia; order Christensenellales; family Aristaeellaceae; genus Limiplasma; species Limiplasma pullistercoris. The sequence goes on from USFL01000021.1 coordinate 4,529, forward strand.
AGGCCCAGATTCTGGCTGTTGGGGTCCTCGCCATGATGAGTGCCGCGCAGGGCCTTGAGGCACTCGGCCAGGCCAATGAAGCCGATGGAGAGGGTGCCGTGCTTGAGCACCTCGCGCACGCTGTCGTTCCAGTCCAGCTTCTCGGAATCCAGCCACACGCCCTCGCCCATGAGGAAGGGGAAGTTGTAGACCTTCTTGTTGGCGATGATCTCAAAGCGCTCCAGAAGCTGCTCATGCACCAGGTCCAGCGTGCGCTCCAGCTCCTCGAAGAACCACTGCACGTCGCCCTTGGCCTTGATGGCGATGCGGGGCAGGTTGATGGAGGTGAAGGAAAGGTTGCCGCGGCGGGGGCAGATCTGGCGGGTGGGATCGTAGACGTTGCCAATGACGCGGGTGCGGCAGCCCATGTAGGCGATTTCGGTTTCGGGGTGGCCCTCCTTATAATACTGCTTGTTGAAGGGCGCGTCCACGAAGCTGAAGTTGGGGAACAGACGCTTGGCGCTGGTGCGGATGGCCAGGCGGTAGAGGTCGTAGTTGGGATCGCCGGGGTTGAAGCTGACGCCTTCCTTGACGCGGAAGATCTGGATGGGGAAGATGGGGGTCTCGCCGTTGCCAAGGCCCGCCTCGGTGGCCAGAAGGACGTTGCGCATGACCATGCGGCCCTCGGGCGAGGTATCCATGCCGTAGTTGATGGAGGAGAAGGGCACCTGCGCGCCCGCGCGGCTGTTCATGGTGTTGAGGTTATGGATAAGCGCCTCCATGGCCTGATAGGTCGCCTTGTCGGTTTCCTTCTCGGCATGCTCACGCACGAAGTCCAGAATCCGGGTGCGCTCCTCTTGGCTGGAAGCGGGCATCACAGCGGCAATTTTCTCGTCCAGGGCCTTGTCATAGTCGGGGTCAGCCGCCAGGCCGGGCTTTTTGCCCGTCTCCTTTTCCAGCTCCTCGAGCATGCGCGCCGCCTCGTCCGCTGCGTTCTCCACATGGCCCAGCAGCTCCAGCGCGCGGGCCAGGTTGTCACGGAAGCGCTTGAAATAGGTCTTTTTGACGCCCGGCGCCATGCCGTAGTCGAAATTGACCACGCTCTGGCCGCCGTGCTGGTCGTTCTGGTTGGCCTGGATGGCGATGCAGGCCAGCGCCGAATAGCTGTAGATATCATTGGGCTCGCGGAGCACGCCATGGCCCGTGGAGAAGCCGCCATGGAACAGCTCCAGAAGGTCGATCTGACAGCAGGTGGTCGTCAGGGTGTAGAAATCCAGATCATGGATATGGATGTCGCCGTCGCGGTGTGCCTGCGCATGCCGGGGATTGAGCACATACATCTCGTAGAACTGCTTGGAACCCTCCGAGCCGAACTTGAGCATGCTGCCCATGGCAGTATCGCCGTTGATGTTGGCATTCTCGCGCTTGATGTCCGAATCGATGGCGTCCTTGTAGGCGATGTCCTCAAAGATCTTCATCAGCCGGGTGTTCATCTCGCGCACGCGGCTGCGCTCCGCGCGGTAGAGGATGTAGCTCTTGGCCGAGCGCACAAAGCCGCGCTCGATGAGCACGCGCTCCACCACGTCCTGCACCTGCTCCACGGAGGGCACGGCGGGCAGGTTTTCATCCCGCTCGATTTCCTGAACGACAATGCCGGCCAGTTCCTGCGCCGTTTCCTGCGATTTCTGACTGCCGCTGGCCATGAAGCTCTTTTCGATCGCCTGCTCGATCTTCTCCTGATCGAAGGGAACAATGCGCCCGTCGCGCTTTTTGATGGATGTGATCATGTGCCCGACGCCTCCATAAATTGTTACATAACGTGTGGGCCGCTTTCTCCCCAAAACAGGGATTTTTTGAGCGAGCACCACCATTATATTGTGCTCATTGGATAAAGTCAACACTAAATATTGATTTTAAATATGTAATGTTTTCCAGTTTGGCCCGTTTTCGAGCTGTCGAAAGATGCGTTATCGCGCGAAAATACATGGTTTTGTAACATTTTCCACATGGTTTTCCATGGCTAAAAAAACTTTTCCTTATCTTTTCCTCGTTCATAGGAACAAGTATGGAACACATGAGGAAGACACGAGGAAAACTCCGGGCGATCCGCACGGTTTTCCATGTGTTTTCCACAACTTCGGTCCCGCTTTTTCCACATTTAAGCTTCAAAGCGTCTGTTTTCAAGCATTTTTTAATCCGCCTCTCACCCAAACAAAAGCGAATCCCAAAGCATCCGACGCCGGTCTGTGCTATGATCAAACCACAATCACAAAACCCGTGAAGGAGGAACCGATCATGTCGGAGCAGCGTCCCTATGCATCGCAGGAAAACCACAGCGGCCAATCCCGCTGGTTCAGCTTCCTATACCGCACGCGCATCATGGTTCACAAGGGAGAGCTTCCCATCCTCAACCTGTCCCTGGCCTTTGCGCTGCTGGCGGCGGTCAGCGCGCCATGGGTGGCAGTGGCCGGGCTGGCGGTCGCGCTGGCGCTGGGCTACCGCATCCATGTGGAGCGCAACGCCCCGGGCTTTTCCGGCGACTTCCAGCAGGTGGTGCGCGACGCGGCAGGGCATGTGAAGGCCGCCGTGGACCAGGTGGTGAAGGATGGGGAGGAATAGGGCGGCAAAAAGCGGAGCGTGCCCGTACGCTCCGCTTCAATGCGTCTGCCACCGGTCCGGCCAGCTGCCGGACCGTTTTTTACTCCCCCATCACCCGCGTAAGAAACGCCCCGATTTCCTCCCAGGCGGCCCGGCTTTCCGGGAGCAGGTCCAGCGAGCCCTGGAACACGTGGAACATGCCCGGATAGACCGTGAACGTGCAGTCCACCCCATGGGATATGGCATTGTCGTAGACCATCTGGCTGTCGCTGAGCAGCACCTCCAGATCGCCCGCCTGCAACAGCATGGGCGGGAAGCCCGCGTAGTCGCCAAAACTGGGCGAGAGGTAGGGCGTCTGTGCGTTCAACCCGTCGGGATAGGTGCTATCCACGCCCACGGGCGTGACGCCGTCCCACTCATCCGGCTCCACGCCAAAGCTGGGGTCGCTTGTGGCATTGTACAGGTGCGACGGTCCGGAGTTGCTCAAATCAGCCCAGGGCGACAGAGCCACGATGCCGGCCGGCAACTCCTTTCCTTCGTCGCGCAGGCGAAGGGTCAGGGACAGCGCCAGGTTTCCGCCCGCGCTGTCGCCGACGACGAAGATGTGGCCCGCCGCGTAGCCCGCCGTGCCGGTCAGGTAGGTCCAGGCATCCATGGCGTCGTTCTGCTGCGAGGGATATGCGTGCTGCGGCCACAGGCGGTAATCCAGGGTATACACGCTGGCCCCGGCCGCAAGGCTGCTGTACTTGACCGCCATCATGCGGTACAGGTCGTTGACCCCGCTCACAAATGCGCCGCCATGCAGCTGCAAAACGGCCCAATCGCCGCTGCCCTCATCGGGCGTGAGCACCTCGATGGTGCTCGCCGGAAGCTGCACGGTTTCCACGCGGTATCCCTCCGGCGGCCGCCACACCGACAGCCCCATCATACCGGCCGCCATCTCCTCCTCGGCGAGCAAATGGGTGAACAGCCACACCGTGCCCCCGCCGATCTGGCCCGGCAGGGATACATCCCACCGAGGCCGGCTGAGCGAAAGCCCGGCATATGCCGCCAAAAAGGCCAGCGTAAAGCACAGCGGTGCATGCCATCCGCTCCAGAAGCGGCTGAGGCGGATGGCGACCAGACCGGCGAAGGCCACAACCGCGATCACCCAGCCGAACCAGTGCGCACGGATGGCCAGCAGGCAATAGAAAATGGGCACAAAGATGAGCAGCGTCAAAAAGTAAAACCGCTTGGGCACGCGCGGACGGTTGAGCTTCTCGGTCATACGTCGTCCTCCCTGGGCGCGGCGAGCAGCATGGTGACGCCGGCAAAATCGCGCATGCGGGCGCGCAGCGTATCCGCGCCGGGAAGCACGGAGCGCACCAGCGCATGAAACGCAGGCGAATGGTCGGGATGGACGATATGCGCCAGCTCGTGCACGATCACATAGTCGCACAGCTCCATGGGACAGTGCATCAGCGCCGCATTCAAGCGCAGGCAACCGTCGGCCCTCATGCTGCCCCAGCGGCGCTTCGCCGCCGTATAGCGTATGCTTTTCACCTGCAAGCCCATGCGCCGCTCCCACAGGCGCACGCGGGGCGTAAGCACCTCGGCGGCGCGGCGCTTTCGCCAGTCCCGCAGACGGACGAGCGCATCGCCGCCGCACGGCATGAGCAGCCATCCGTCAAAATCCACGCACAGCGGCAGGCCGGAAAACGCCAGGCGCAGTTCTCCGCCCAGCCAGGGCAGGCACGCGCCGTCCCGCGGCACAAACGGCGCGGGGCGCGAAGGCGCTTCGCCCCGTTTGCGTTCAATCCACGCGCGCTTCTCCTCGATAAACGCTTCGATCTGGCGCAGGGGCATATGCAGCGGCGCATGCGCAACAAGCGCACCCCCGCTTTCCACTGTCAGCGAAAGGGTGCGCCTGTTGGAACGAATCAACCGATAAGGGATCTCCATGCCTCGACCCTCCGGGGGAGCGTCAGTCATAGTTCATGCCGGGATAATAGCAGGCCGTGCGCACAAAGGTGGCGCCGCAGATGGCGGCCAGCAGGCGCTGCTGCTCGTTGCGGCGGATCACGTCCGCCTCAACGTGATTGACGCCCTTTTCGGCCAGAATCTTCATGCCTGCCGCAATGAGCGACTTGGCCAGCCCCAGCCGGCGGTAATTGGGCGTCACGTACAGGCCGATCAGCTTGGCGGCCTGCCCGTCGCCGGTGAAGGCGATTTCCCCCACCACTTCGGGCCCGCGGCTCATGTACAGCGCCATGAAGTGCGGAAAGCTCATGTACCGTTGCAGCATCGCCGGGGACCACGCGTCCAGCCGGTAGGTATTCATGCGCATGAGGAAAGCCTGCATCTCCGCCGGGTCGCTCATGGGCACGTAGCCCATGTCATAGCCCATGGGCGCGGCGGGACGCGCGTTTGGCACGCCCAGCGCCACCACGTCCAGCGCGTCGTTGGCATCGAAGCCGCTATCCATATAAAAGGCCATCATGGGTGTGTCCTGCGGGCTAACCTGCGCAAACAGCCGGGCAGGCCACTGCGGGGTCTGCTCACGCAGCTGCTGCGCCCGGGCCAATAGCGCCCCCATGAGCATATCCCGCCCCGGCCCCTTGGAACGAATGCTCATAAACAGGTTGATGGGCCGGTCGGGAAACAGGTAAGGGTGATAAGTCGGAATCAGAAACCCATCCGCGACGGTCATATTCGCGCTGTCGGCCACATAAAAGGTGTTCTCCGGCGGCAGACCGTTCACGCTTTGCGGAGGGTGAAACACGTGCATGAGGTTCGCTCATCCTTTCCGAACGGCCGCAGGGGCAGTTCCTTTCCATAGTATGATTTATTGTACCCCAATTCGTCAAGATATGCAAGGGCGGCCGCCGGGCATTCCTTGCAAATTCAGGAAATAGCGTCTTGATATGATGACTTTGTTGTATTAAAATAGGATGGTGCTGGAAGCCATCTTGCACAGACGTTAAAAGATGGGTTTTGTTTTGAAAAAGAGGTTTACAGGCGTGGCGGCGGCAGTTTGCCTGCTGATTCTGACATTGCTGCCGGCAGGAGCCTTTGCAGAAAGCGTTACCTTTGATTATGGCATGGATAAAAGCTATAATAATGGGCGACTGTTGTGGGATGGTGATAAGCTGCTCCTGGACGTCTACCCTGGCGAGATGCCTGATGAGATCATTTTTGATTTGACGGGACATGCTGCCGTCACCGTAACCATACGCCTCATGGGCGACGTGGCATTCCCCGAAATGAAAGTGCAGAACCAGAGCAGTTCCTATTATAATTATTCTGCAGACCTCCGCTTTGCCAGCGGCGATGGGCAGCCGCATCAGGTGCAGGTGCGTAAATTGTACGGCACCGGCTGCGACAACGATCAGCTGATTGTGGATTCCGGCATCGACATGACCGTCAACTATGCCAGCCTGGGCGGCAGCGCCGGCGTCAATTCCTACCTCGACCTGGCGGAAGATGCCAAACTGACCTTTGAGCCGATGCAGGGGACCTCTTTTAATTTCGACTATGTCCAAATAGGCGAAAACGCCCTTCTGGTCAACCATTCCGTCCTTTATAATGACGGTCTGCCCACCAGCATCACCTTTGCTTCCACTTCTCCCTCCGCTGCGGGAAGGTTCGTCATTGAGGTCAATGGAGCCGCCATCGTCTCCAGCGCTGACAGCCTTACGAATTTGCCGCAATGGCTGCAAGACCTGATTAAGCAAAACGGTTGGCAATTCGGTCACCACGAGTCTCTCCAGTCGGATGAAAACACCATCCTCGATCAAAACGGAAACATCGTGACTTCCTTTACCGTCTACAACCACGCCCATGTCGCCAGCTCCACGCCCTCGGGCGTCAAGGAGCCCACCTGCACGGAGGACGGCTACACAGGCGATCTGGTATGCGCTGAGTGCGGCAGCGTGATTCAGGCGGGTTCGACGATTCCCAAGCTGAATCACAACTATCAGAACGCCGTGTGCGTCAACTGTGGCGCGCCGGATCCCGGCGCTCCTGTTCCGCCGCCCTCTACCGGCGATACGGCGCCGCTGGCCCTGTGGCTCTCGCTGCTGGCGCTGACAGGCGCGTGCCTGGTTTTTGCCGGCATTCGCGCAAAACGTTCTCCCCGCTGACGCTGTTTGTCCCCCGCCGCCCCGCGAAAGCCTCTTTCGCGGGGCGTTTTTGGGCGGATCTGGCGCGGCGTGCCGCAAGGTTGCATTTCCGGTCGAAGTTTGTTACAATACAAATCAGCCGTCATCAATCGCGGAGGATAGCGTTGCCATGTTCAACATCGGTTTTTCCGAATTGATTCTGATTCTGCTGGTCGCGTTCGTCATCGTGGGGCCCAAGGACCTGCCCAAGGTGGCGAGCGCACTGGGCCGGGGCGTAAGGAACCTGAAGCGCTGGATTGATGAATTCAAGGAAGAAACCGGTCTGGACGAAGCCATCGACGAATTCAACAAAACCTCGCGCGAGCTTGAGCGCACCTTCAAGGAAGCGGACCCCCGCCCGGATTTGAAGAAAGCGCGCGACGACGTGAAATCCGCGCTGGACGATGCGTCCAAAACCGCGGAGCAGGCTTTGAAAGATCAACCCCAACAGGAGGAATAGCTTATGCGCATCGGTATTACGGAAATTCTGGTCATTCTGGTCATCGTGCTGGTGGTGTTCGGCGGCGGCAAGCTGGCGGGCG
>USFL01000022.1 GCA_900553905.1 uncultured Eubacteriales bacterium
TTGTGCTGCTGATTCTAAGCGAGCATGTCAACCGCTGTCTGCGCGTGCGGGATGGGAGCACAGCCGTTTAATGCAACAGAAACAACCGGCGTGGTTTTGAAAATCACGTCGGTTGTTTGTTATTCAAAGTTTTCAAAGCGCCTGCACCAGACATATTTGGAAATGGCGCTGTTTTGCGCGCCTTTGACGTAGGTGCAAAGCAGATCGCGGATGTAGGGCGGCATCACGCGGTTGAACTTGACCTCCAGGATCATCTCGTCATGATCGAAGGCGGGGACCGTGGGTACGTAGGGGTTGAACAGATCAATGGAGCCAAGGCCCGTATGCAGCTGCTTGTCGAAAGTGATGCGCACCTCCTCGGCGGGATGCACATACGCCTCGCGCACATAGTCCACGATCACGACGGGATGCAGGCCGTTGATGGCCATCTCGCGGTACACGTCGCGCAGCAGGCCGCTCCGCGTGCGCTCCAGGCCCGTAGGATCGGCGGCGATGAGCTGCTCGGCCAGGAGCTTGGGAATGGCGATGGAGCGCTTGGAAATCAACTGCCCCACCTTGGTCTTGCACTCCATGCGGATAAGCTTGTCCGAAAAATTATAGATACGGATGCGGAACTTGTCGCGGTCCTTGACGCCGTTGAGCTTATCCAGCAGCGCGTCGTTGAAGCGCGTGTCGAAATAGAGCGAACGGATGTGGTATTCGTTATTCTCATCGCCGTTGCGGTCGCGCCAGAGCACCCGGTCAAGCGCCCGGCTAAGGACCTGGTATTCCAGGGGCGATATGAAAAACTTCAGCTCATGCCGCAGGGGTACGGAAATCGCCATGGCGTTTTCCTCCTTTACGCGCCGACCTCGCTCTGGCAGGCGACCAGCGTGGCGTCATGCACGCCCTCGATGTCCAGCATGCGGGTGACCACCTCGGTGCGTTCGCTGATGCGCACCTCGTAGGTCATCTCCGCGCCCGCGCGGGTGAGGGTCTTGGAGCGCAGCTTGCTGCTACGCACGCTGCGGTTGAGCTCGCTCTGAATGGCCGCCTCGCAGAACTCGTCATAATGCACCACGAGCAGGTAGGCATTGGGCGTGGTGAGCTTGGCGAGGGAAATCACAAACATCAGAATCGCGATGCACAGCACCACGATCACCGCAATCAGGTACAGCCCGGCGCCCAGCAGAATGCCCATCGTCAGCGCCCAGAACATGTAGGCCGTGTCCAGCGGGTCCTTGACGGCGGTACGGAAGCGCACGATGCTCAGCGCGCCCACCATGCCCATCGAAAGCGCAATGTCGTTTTTGATGCACATGACCACGGGGGTGGTGATGAGGGTGAGCATGATCAGCGTCAGCGTAAAGGATGGGCTGTAGAGCACGCCGCGATACGTCTTGCGGTAGACGATGGCGATCACGATACCGATCAGGAATCCCAGCCCCAGCGCGATGAACAGATCGCTGGGCACGATGGACTTGAACTGCGCGGCCAGGCCCGTGGCCTCAACGATGGAACTGGCGCTGGTGGCAAGGGACAGGGCGGTGGATGTCATGGGTGGGTAACCTCCTTCGTGGCTTGAAGCTATAGCATACCTGACGGCAGGGGCTTTGTCAACCGGCGGGAATCAGCCCCACTTTACGCCCTCGGTCACGGTGGCGTCGGAGGGCAGCTCCGGCTTGGGACCAAAGTAGATCAGCATCTGATCATCGCTCAGTTCCCATTGTTCCTGCACCATTTCATAGAAATAGGTGGGACGCTTCTTGAGGACGTTGCGCAGACGGTCCAGACGGGTGTTCCAGTACCGGAGCGCGCCTTCGGGAGTGGAGGGATTGTCGAAGGTGATGTTCTTGTCGGTCTCCTCAGCCCAGCGCGCAAAATGCAGCGGCATTTCCGGCTCGAGCATGTCCACCATGGTCTCCAACTCAGCCGTCATGAATTCCGTGGTGAACACCTGATAGATCTCGCCCAGCCGGGTGAGGAACTTGTGGAGCATCTCCTCATTTTCCAGCAGCTTTCGAATGAGCGTGTTGTTGATTTTCTGGTCACCGGCGCCGGACTCCTTGAGATAGCTGGCGGGGCTGTTGAAGCCGCTGTTAAACAGGCCGTAGTCGGCGTCGTAGAAAATCCACTTCCACTTCTGCCCTTCCCCGTCCAGCTTGTAGAAGCGGATATTGCCGGGGTCAGAGTTGCCAAAGAACATTTCAAAGGCCATATAGTCGAAGTAGTTGTCCACGTCGATGTTGTCAAGGATGTACTGAAGGTCCTCTTCATTGGTTCCGGGCGAGGAGGCCTCCACCTTATTAATCATCTCGCGGTATTCCTTGTTGCTACCATAGTTGACCGTGCCCTCGGACTCCAGCAGGTCCATATTATCCGCTTCCTCCAGTGACAATCCCTCGTGCTGGGCCACGAAGAAGCGGTCCACGCGCTCGCGCATATTGTAGTGTCCCCAGTACACGCCGTTTAGGTAAACCACAACGGGATTCCACGCCTGATGCAGCACATCGGTGGGATTGTCGGTGACCTCGTTGAAGCGGTCAATCAGGCGGCTTTGCAATCCATCCACCAGACGGGTCCAGGCGCCGTCGTTGCCGCCCATGCGCAGAACAAAGCTCTTGTACTGGGTAAAGGGCAGCTCATCAAAGAGAGCGGCATCAAAGTATTTGGCTCCATACTTGGCCTTGGCACGCACCTTGAAGGTCTTCTGCGGCAGATCAAGACTGTACTGGCCCTGCAGGCCGAACTCGCAGTCCTGGTCAAGGATGGTCTCACCATCCTTGCTGTAGTACTCCACATGGCCGGGACGTGCATCCTTGCCTACGCGACGGTAGTTTGGGTACGTTCCGTCAGGGAATTCATAAGGGATCGTGCTCTTGTCCAGCTCGCCGCTGGGGCTGGTGCCCACGGTGAGCATACCATCCTCCTCGTTCCACAGCTCGTCCGTATCAGTAACAAGGCTGACAATAGGGAACGCGTGGTAGAGGTTCAACAAATATGTGGCGGTTGCGGTTTCGCTGGGCTGTAGCGTTCCGCTGGGATCGAAGGCGCGGGCGCGCAGCACCGTGACCTTGTTGAAGGTAAGCGTTTCGCCCCCGTAGCGAATGCCGTTTTCCTCCGTGGGGATGGAGGAATCCAAAGTGTAATAGACGACGGTGCCCTCCGGCACGTTGATGGTCACTTCGACTTCGCCTTTATATTCGCCGCCGGGCAGGGACAGGGAAGGGTTCTGGGCATAGCCATAGTACCCCGTTCCGTTTTCTGCGCCGGGCGTAGGAACGTCGTAGTAATAAAAGCCGCTCTGGCCAAGCGTGCGGCCGTAGCTGTGATCCGTGGGGATGAGGCTCAAAGGAATGCGGTCCAAAACGCGGCCCGTCGGGTCGCAGAAGGAAATGGTTTCGCCGCCTGCGCGGGCAATGGAAAAATTGGTATGCAAATCCGTCACAGTGGACAATTCCGACTGTCCGTCAAGATAAATGATTTTGTATTCGCCGGGTGCAATGGCAGTTCCCTGTGGGAACTGCCATTTGCGCGGGCGGCCGAGGTCGTCGCTCAGGCCGTAATTGCTGAGGTCCACGGTCTGGTCGGAGGTGTTGTAAAGCTCCACATAATCGGTGGTAATCGCCGCGGGTCCCAGGCCGATGGTATCGTTGGAGGCCATGACCTCGCTGATGATGACGCCGGTGGGGTTGTAGGCGCGGTTCAGCTCGTCGCTGCGCGCCTGTCCCTGGGCGTTGTTGGGCTGGCCGGGTGTGCTTAGCTCAAACAGCTTCCATTCGCCCGTATCGCTGCGACCGTAGGAATAGTCCTCCGGAACGTTTTCGATGCTCACACGGTCCACCAGGCGGCCATAGCTGTCGCTGAGCACGATGCTTTCACGCTCGGCGGAGATGGAGAAATTGGTGTGAGGCACGCCGTTCTCCTGCAGCTTGTCCTTGCCGGAGCAGTACACCAGGTAGTAGCCGTTCGCCGGAATGGTCGCGCCGTCCGGGAAGCGCCACTTGGTGGGCTTGTTCTCCTTGTCGCTCAGATAGTAGCCGGTCAGGGAGATGGGGCTGTCGGTGTTGTTCTTGAGCTCCACCCAGTCCACGATCTCGCCGTCCTCGTCGGGAATGCCCACCTTGGGGTCGGGACATACCTCGTTGATGACCAGCGCGCCGCTTTCCACCGAGTTGGCCGAGCGGTACTCGACAAAGCCTTCTTCGGTATTTTCATAACCGGGGCTGTAGTAGGTGGTGGTTTCGTAATGGCGCACGCCGTCCTCATCGATGCCCGTGAGCGCATAGCTGGTATCCGCCGTCAGAGTCGGCGTGGCCAGCTCGTCAATGAGGTACATGTCCGGGTCATAGAGATAGAGGTGGTCTCCTGCGGAAGAGATCTTGAACTTGCCATGGAACGGCTTGGATGGATCGAGCTGATAGCTGTCACTGGCAAACACGACCACCCGCTCCCCCGCCTTGAGCGTATAGCTCGGGAAGGGGAAGGTGATGCGGTCCGTGCGGTTGGTGATCATCACGCCTTCCATGTCCAGATCCGCGCCGGTACCGTTGTACAATTCCAGCCAGTCGCTGAATTCGCCGTTTTCATCCGGTACGGCGCTGTTGTTGGCAGCCATCACCTCGCTGATGACCAGGCCGTCAAAGCGGCTCCCGCCGACCCGTCTGCCCGCCTCCTTGGGGCTGATGAGATAGATCGCGATCAGCAGCGCCGAAAACAGCAGCAGCAGCGGCAGCACCTTCTGCGCCTGGGTCTTGCGCTTTTTGGGAGCGTAATCCTTGCGCGGCCGCGACGTGCTGGGCGTGGCGGCGTCGGTGCGCGTGGGACGGCGCTCCTGCTGCGGCGTGTTGTACTGCATGTGAGGGATCGGCCTCCTTTCCTGTGTAGAAGATGGCGCGCAGCGGCCTGCCCGCGTCAAGGGGAAACGGGCAGGGGCTCTGGTTAGTATACCATAAACGAGCGGGGTTGGAAACGCCCAATTTGTATCAGTTTTGCAGCGAGACGCCTTTTGCGCAAAAAAACCGGCGGCCGCATCCGAGCAGGCCGCCGGCAGAGGTCCGTTTGGTTATCCCTTCACCGCGCCGCTGGTCAGGCCCGCGATGAAGTAGCGCTGGAGGAAGATGAACACGATGGTGACGGGCACGGCGCTGACGACGCTGGCGGCCATCATGGCGCCCCAGTTGGTGCTGGCCTCGCCCAGGAAGGTCATCACCAGGCCCGAAGCCAGCGTGCGCTTGGCGGTATCGGTGACCAAAGTCATGGAGTAGAGCAGGTCGTTCCAGCTCCATACGAAGCCGTAAATGGCGATGGACACCATGCCGGGCGCCGCCATGGGGAAGATGATCTTCCACATGATGCGGAAATTGCCCGCGCCGTCGATCTTGGCGCTCTCGATGAGCGAGTCGGGCAGCTGATCGAAGTACGTCTTGAGCGTCCAGGTGCCCACCGGGAGGGTAAAGACCACGTAGCTGATCATCAGCGCGTAGTAGCTGCCCAGGAGGCCGAGCTTTTGCATCAGCACATAGATGGACAAGAGCAGAATGGCCTGCGGGAACGCCAGGCTGAAGGTTTCGGAGGCGGGCTTGAGGGCCGTGTTGATCAGCCACAGGAGCGGCAGAAACACAAACCCGCCGATCACCACCACCGACGCCCAGAAGAACACGCGGAAGCCCACGGTTTTTTGAAACATCCTTTCCGCCTCCCTTAGTCGCTCTCGTTGACCTGGCGCAGGTAGACAAAGCTGAAGATGGCCAAAAGCAGCGCCCAGATGGTGCCCACCGTGGCAGCCTTGCCCATGTTCCAGTTCTTGAAGGCCGTCTTGTAGACCTCGATGGACAGGGTGGTGGTGGCGCGGGCGGGCCCGCCCTGCACCATGGTCCAGGGCAGGTCGAAGTGCTGGAGGTTGCCGATGGCGCCCAGGATGAGCACCAGCGTCATGATGCCGCGCATGGCCGGCGCGACGATGTGGGTAAAGACCTGCCAGTTGTTGGCCCCGTCGATGCGGGCGGCCTCGATCTGGTCCATGGATACGCCCTGCAATCCGCCCAGCAGGAAGGCCATGTACCAGGGCAGCATCTGCCAGGTACGGGCGACGACCACGCAGATCAGCGTCGTTTCCGTCTGGCCAAGCCACGTCTGCCCCTCGCCGCCGCAGGCTTCGATGAGGGCGTTGAGGATGCCGTACTGGCCGTTGAAAATCCACGTCCACAGAAAACCGATGGCCGTGCCGGGGATAATCCAGTTGACCAGCGTCACGCCGCGCAGAAACTCGCTGCCACGGAAGCCCTGGTTGAGCACGATCGCCCAGATCAGGCCCAGGAGAAACGGCAGAGCCGTGGAGAGCAGCACGAACGCCGCAGTGGTCAGCACCGTCTGCCCGAAGTAGGGGTCGGACAGCACCTTGGCATAGTGGCAAAGCCCACGAACTCATAGGTTGGGCGCATGAACGAGCGGTCCGTAAAGGACATGACGATGGCGCTTAGGAACGGATAGAGAATGATGGCCAGAAACATCGCAAGCCCCGGGATGACCAGCAGCACGCCGGTATGGCGGTCGCTCAATCCCCGCAGGCGCGGCGCGGAATCGCGTTGAAGCATGGCGGACCCTCCTCATGCATGGGCGGGAGGGCGAAAGGGACTTTCCCCCTTCCGCCCATGGAACCGGGTTTCTTACAGGGAGTTGAGACGGCTCTCCATATCGGACGCGGCCTGCTCGGAGGTCTTCTGGCCCAGCAGCACCGCCTGTACCTCTTCGGTGATGATGGACTTGATCTCGTTGGCATTCATCATGCTGGCGGTCTCCTCCAGGCGCGCGGTGGCGGTAGAGGTGAGGAAGCCGCTCAGGTAGGCGTCGTTCTTGACCACGTCGGTCGCGGCGGCGCTCTTGGTCACGGGCGGCATGCCGTTCTTTTCAAAGTACTCCAGGGCGATGGCGTCGCTGGTGAGGACCTTGGCCATCTCGCCGACGGCCTCCTTGTTCTCGCTGGCCTCGAAGGCCACCAGCAAATGGCCCCACATGGTGCTCTGGGGCTCGTCGCCCTCATTGAGCACGGGACGGAGCATGGCGGAGCAGACGTTGACCACGTCCTCGGGCGCCACGCCGTTGCTCACGGCCTGGCCCTTGGCCACCACCGCGTCGTCATAGAAGGCGATCTTGCCCTGCGCAAAGAGCTGACGGCTGTCGCCGCGGCCGGTGTCCATGGCGATGTAGCCCTTGTCCAGCAGGCTCTTGTACCAGTTGAGGCAGTCGATGGTGGCCTGGCTGTTGATGGTCACGCTGCCGTCCTCGCCGAAGATGCTGCCGCCGAAGGCCCACAGCCAGGGCATGAAGTCGCCCGCGCAGGTGGCGTCCTTGGTGGACAGGCCGTAGGGAATCAGCGTTTCGTCCATGGCCTTGATGTCGGCCATGCAGGCTTCAAACTCCTCGATGGTCACAGGCACGGTGTCCCAGCCGGCGGCGGCGAGCAGCTCGGGGTTTTAAACCATGCTGATGGAGGCCATGGACCAGGGCAGACCGAGCTGCTTGCCGTCGATGCGGCCGGAGGCCAGCGCGGCTTCCTCGAAGTTCTCCTTGAGGTAATCCTCGCCCAGGATCTCGGTCCAGTCGGCGAGCACGCCCGCCTGGGCCACGGTGTTGAAGATGCTGATGTCGGTCTGGGCAATGTCGAGCTGTTCTCCGCCCTGCACGCGGATGAGCAGCTGCTGGGCGGTATCGGCCCAGGTCCAGCCCACCCAGGTGACGGTGTTGCCGGTTTCAGCCTCATAGGTGTCCATCATCTTCTGGAAGATGTCCTTGGTGGCCTCTTCCTCGCCGGACCAGCCGGCCCAGACGATGTTGGCGCCCTCCGCCACGGCCGCGGCCGAGGTCAGGAGCATCGTCGCGCAAAGGATCATTGCAAGCAGCTTTTTCATGATTGTCTCCTCCTTAAAACAATGTCGTTCTATTGCTATGCCGCTCGATCAGCGGTCATATTCGGGATTGGGAAGCACGGCATAGACCACCACGCCGCCGTAGGTGGCGGTGATGCGCACCTCCAGCTCCGTGCACGCCACGGGTTGGAAACGGTGAAACCGCCTGCGCTGGACGTTTTCGGATACCTCGGCCACCGTCCGCTCGCCCCCGGGGCCGCGCGCGATCAGCCGGTAATCCCGCGCAAGCTGGGCAGGCATGCCCGGCCGCGCCGCGTAGTGATGATGCGGGTCCCAGGTTTCGCAGCGGCTGCTGGTCAGCTCCATGGACAGCTCGGGGTCAAAGAGCAGGAGCACGGACGCCAGCCGCACCGGCTCGCTCCAGCGCAGGCAGATCGCCTCGTCCGCCGGGCCAAGGCCCTCCGAGGCCCAGGCGCGGGGGCCGCCCCAGGGACGAAGGTATCCGTCCTGCACGTTCTGGGGGGGCATAGAGATCGTCCTTTGATAGCGCGAGGCAGGGATGGAACCATTCCGTCTCCGCGCAGGAGCCCGCCAGCACGCCCGGCAGCGGCGCGCCGCCCAGCAGCGTCACGCCCTGCGCAGGCTCCAGCCGGGCCTGAAGGAAACCCTCCCCCTCCGCCGGGAGCGCGAGCTCCGAGCGTCCGGCAGGGATGCGCAGGCAAAGCGTCTCCACGCCCTCCGGAAAGGGCTCGCGCCGCGAGGGCAGGGGCGAGGGATGGAGCGTGAAGCGCACTTCCGTCTCCCCTTCGCTCTCCACCGCCAGCCGCGCCTCGCCGCCGCAGGCGGGATAGACAACAAACGTCTCCTCTTTCAGCGGCCAGCGGCCGGCGCAGGGCCTGGCCTCGGGCCTGAGCACGGAGGTGGCCGAGATGTGGTCAGAGCGCAGAAAGCCGTCTTCCACACGCGCCCACAACAGCGCGTCGTCCAGCGCAAGCCGCCGCAGAAGGGCTTCCAGGGCTGTGTTTTTTAGGTTTTCAGGCGTCATGCCGCGCGCGGCGCACATCGCCGCCGCTGTTCCGGCCGCCTGACCCATCAGCGCACAGGTGTTCATCACGCGCGCCGAGGTGTAGGCCGCATAGCTCATCGAGGCGCAGCGCCCCGCGAACAGCAGGTTCTCCACGCAGGGGTTGTACAGACAGCCCAGCGGCAGGCCGTAGCACGACACCGATAGCTGGCGGCACTGGTCCTTTTCGCTCAGCACCCCGCCGGAGGGATGGCTGTCCATGTACCAGCCGCCATAGGCCACCGCGCCGGGCCGCCCGAGTCCGCCCGTCACGTCGCGCTGGGTCAGCGTCTCCTCGCCCACCAGCCTGCGCGAGCCGCGCCGTCCGGGATAGAGGCCCAGCCATTCCAGCTGCAAATTCTCCGCGTCGTAGCGGCCGCTGTTTTTGATATAGTTCCAGATGCCCAGGGCAATCGCGCGCAGCTCCAATCCGATGCGCTGGTCCTCGGCGATCACGTCCAGCCTGCCGCCGTACTCAAACCACCAGCAGTCGCTGCCCTGCATGTCGGCGCGCACCACGCGCCCGCCCCGGTCCACCAGCTGGCGGACACGCTCCAGCGGATAGGCATAGTCCGGCGGGGCGTAGGGTGCGGGATGGTCCAGCCGCCGGGACTGGAGCAAAATCGAGCAACCCTGCGTAAACTGGTCCGGCGCGGAGAGCGCCAGGCTTTCGCCAAATTCTTCGCGGCCCTCGCGGCCCGTGCGGAAGGGCACTCCCGCCAGCTTGGAGAGATACCCGTCGCCCGTGCAGTCCACAAAAACCCGCGCCTGCGCCTCCTGTTCGCTCTCGGTCCGCAGCCCGCGAAGCGAAACCCTCTCAAGCCTCTCGTTTTCCACCGACGCGGCGGTCATCTGCGTATTGAGCAGGAGCGTAAGCCCCTCCTGCTCAAGCAGCGCGTCCAGAAGCACGTCGTCCCAGGTGAGCACGCTGCCCAGCGGGTCGCGCGAGAGGGCCCGCAGCTTCAATTCGCCCCAGATGCCCATCTCCTCGGCAAACAGGTTGCCGCCGCCGGTCGCGCCCCGCGTCCATACGCGGATCTCGCTGGAGCTCTTCCCGCCCGGCACCAGCCGGTCCGTGACCAGCAGCGTCCTGGCCCCGCTTCGTGCGGCGGCCAGCGCGGCGCTCACGCCCCTATCTGGGACACAGCAACCCCTATTGCATGTTCATCAAGCAGAGCCAGAGCCGCTATTACCACTGCTTGAGCATGATGAAAAAGATGGCCAACAAATGCCTGACCGAGGGCTGCACCTACCGCGGGGCGTGCTACGCGGGGGTGGGCGAATACGTCTCCCCCATTCTCTGGGAGGGAAAGCTGCTGGGTGCGGTGACGGCGGGCTTTCTGCCCATGGAAAAGGAAGAGGCGCACAGCCGCATCGCCCGCGCGATGACCGGTTCCCCGGACGGCGAGCTGGAGACGGCCCTGCGCCTCTACGAACAAAACATCCTGACCACGGCGGTGCCTGAGCAGACGCTGCTGCCTTCGCTGGACTTCGTGGCCAGCTATCTGGCCATGACCTACCGCATGGGCCAGGAAAGCGTGACCGGCCAGCATCTGGTAAACGCGCGCAAGCGAAGCGACACAGACGAACTATTGACCCACGCCGTGGGCTTTTTGCATCAGGAATATCAGAACCCCATCACCATATCCCTGCTCGCGGCGGAATGCCACTGCTCGGAAAGCAGCCCCAACCACATGCTCAAAAAGCGCCTTGGCGTGAGCATGAGCACCTATGTCAACAAGCTGCGCGTGGAACGGGCCAAGCGCTACCTGCTGGAGACGGACGACTCCATGCTCTCCATCGCGCTGAGCGTGGGCTTCCGCGACGCCAACTACTTCGCGCGCGTCTTTCGCCAGCTCATCGGCATTCAGCCCACCGAATTCCGGCGGCGCTACCGCTAGGCGCTCACACCACCCGCTTGGTCAGCCACCTGGAGCCCAGATAGCGCGTCACAAAGAACGCACCGCGCACCACCCAGTCGATGAACATGGCGACCCAGATGCCCAGCAGCCCCATGTCAAACGAGTACACCAGCAGGTAGCTGGCCCCGATGCGGAACACCCACATGCACGAGACCGACACGCCCATGGTAAAGCGCGCGTCGCCCGCGGCGCGCAGGGCGTTGGGCACCGTGAAGCTGGCCGGCCAGAAGATGGCCGCCGCCACCGCATACCAGCGCAGCACTTCCTCGGAGGCGTCCAGGGCCTCGGGGCTGAGGTTAAAGATCCCGGCCAGGGGCCTAGCAAAGATGAACAGGACCACATCCACCGCGATGGTGAAGCCATACACCAGCAGAATCAGCCGGTTGGCATAGTAGCGCGCCTGGCGCACGTCGCCCGCGCCCACGCACTGCCCCACCACCGTCACGATGGCCAGGCCGATGGCGGTGCCGGGCAGGTTGCACAGGGAGGCGATGTTGTTGGAGATGGCGTTGGCGGCGATGATGGAGACGCCAAACATGCTCACGATGCCGGCCACCATGAGCTTGCCGATCTGGAACATGCTGTTTTCCAACCCGTTGGGGATGCCCTGGCTGAAGATGCGGCGAATCATGGGGCCGTCCGGCTCAGGGCGCATCGGATGGATGAGGTGGATGGGGGCCGAGCGGTTGAGCAGCAGCCACACCATGATGCCCGCGCCCAGCATGCGCGCCAGCAGCGACGCGGTGCCCGCGCCCGCGACCTCCATGTTCAGGCCATAGATGAGCAGGGCGTTTCCGCCGACGTTAA
>USFL01000023.1 GCA_900553905.1 uncultured Eubacteriales bacterium
GCAGGGCCTCCAGCGCGTGATCGTCGTCCAGCTTGGCCAGGTAGCCAGCGTAGAGGGCGCGCTTGTCCTTGGTGGCCTTAAACTGTTCCAGGGCGAAGCGGAATACATCCTCGTCGCCAGGATAGTCCGCCAGCACATCCAAAAGCGCCTCCTTGCCCTCCGGCCCGGCGGCCAGGAAAGCCACCTTTGCCGGCCCGCGCACGCCCTCGCCCATCTGGCGCAGGCTTTCCAAAGCGTTGTCCAGGATGTCGTCCTCGTCGTCGCGCTCCACCTGCCAGCGGATGAAGTCCACCATCGGCAAGGTGCTCTCGATCTGCCTAAGCAGCTCAATGCCATCCATGCGCGCCTCGCAGGGAGCGGTCTTGTCCTTGACCAGCGCCATCAGCGCCGCCTCGTCGCCCAGCTCCGCCAGCCGGTCCAGCAGGGGATCGGGTACGGGAACGCCTTCTTTGATGTATCCGCAGAGCAGTTCGCACAGCTGCGCGCTGTCGGAAAAGCGGTCGAAGTATTCGCCCGGCGCACTGCCCTCCAGCCAGTCGGCGGGGGTGTTGAGCCAGCGCAGGTATACGTCGGGCACCTCATCCTCCATATCCTCCGGACGGCGGAAGCGGTGGCGGTTTTCCTCAATCCATTTGTTCAAAACCTCGGTAAACCGGGCGTCAAAATCGATGATGGTCATGTGTATCCTCCTCCTTACAGGCCGCGCAGAATATGCAAGGCCCTTTTCAGGCCGCGTCTTGCGTGCATGTTCAGGCGTTCCGCACAGATACGCTGGGGCGGGAGTCCGCTTTCGCAGCGGTACCGGACGCTCATCGCCAGCGGCCATACCTTCCAGCGGTCCGCGATCAGATGAAAGCGCTCATCCTCGCTCATCCGCCGGACCCGTGAAAGCGCCCACGGCATGAACCCTCCGTCCTGTGCAAGCGCGGCCGCGCGATTGAGGCATCGGGTGATCATGCGCTGATAGAAGCTCGCCGCAGGCGGCGGGGGCTGGGTGGGGTCCACATAGCCCAGCCGGCCGTCCTGCCACACGGCATAGGGCGCGGGCGCGCCCATGGAAGCAAGCATCGCCATGGCCACCCGCTTGGTCAGCGATCCGCGCGGGTCGGCCAGCAGCACCTGCCGGAGCAGGCGCTGCGCCTCCTCCGGCGGCATGGCCGCACACACGGAAGGGAGCAGCTTCGCGGGCCAGTCCGTAGGCAGGGCCAGCATATAGAGGAACCGCGCCCGCAGCTTGGCGTCCGCAGCCATGGCGGCAGCCAGCGTGGCGGGGCCTTCCCGCACGGCCTGGGTAACGGGCCTGAGGCATCGGTTCAGCTCGTCTTCTGTGAGCGAGCCGTAGTAGGACACGCCCGCGGCCTCGGCCCGGACCCCGTCGGGGGTCAGGTCGCGATTTTCCATCTCCATCACGCGGTTGAAGAGCACCTCGCCGGGCACGTCGTCTGGGTCCAGCTCGCGGCACAGGTGGATGTACCGGCTGGCTTCCTCCAGCCTGCCCAGCTTGAGCAGGCACACCGCCAGGTCATACAGCACGGGATAGCGGTCTGAGCACCGCTTCAGGCTACGCGTGAGCATGGCCCGCGCGGCCTCATGCGCCCCCAGCTGCTCGGAGGCCAGGCATACCAGCAGCTCATCCGCCGGCGTCACGGCGCACACGGCGGCACGGATCAGCGCCGAAGTCGCCTCCGCCGCCCTACCCAGCCTGCCCAGCAGGCATGCCGCCGAAGCGGCCAGCTGCGCGTCATACGGACGCAGGCGAAGGGCGCGGCGCACATACCGGAGGGCCTCCTGCGGCCTACCGGCGCGCTCGTGCCACAGGGCGGCCAGCTCGTCGCGGCGGGCATAGGGCGCCTGAAAGGGGGCCCGTCGGGCCCGCTGGAGGGCACGGGCCGCGCCCTCCATATCGCCGCGCGCCATGCGGGACAAAATCATGTGCATCAGCCCGTTCAGCCGGGCACGCCGCTTGACAGGGGCCTCCCAGTAGGCTTCCTCCATTTCGTACACGTCGCCGTCCCACGGCGCGGGAACGGTCTGTCCGCCGTCCGGCGCGTTGAAATACAGCGAAAAGGCGTCCAGCCCCTCCTGCCGGTGGCCCAGGGCGATCATGTTCTGGCCGATCAGCCCGTAGAGCGCCACGCGCGAGGGATCATACGCCAGGGCCGCAAACGCCTCGCGGTTGCTGGCCTCATAGCAGTGCAGCTGCCTGAGGGTGAGAGCATAGCTAGCCGGTCCGGCGGCGTAGCCGGGATCGGTGCGGGCGGCATGGCGCTCCAGTACCGCCGCGCGGCGCAGGTCGCCCGCCTGCTTGCATTTTTCCGCCCGCCGCAGCCAGTAGGGCGCCGGGCGCTGAAACGTATCCATGTGGATGCTGGTCATAGCTTCCTCTCCGCCCCGCATTTCCGCGGGGCAAGCCGAATGCTCATGCCTGCGCCTGGTTGAGCAGGCGCAGCAGGTCCTGCTGGGTGAAGCGCTCGGTCTTTTTGCAGAAATGGCAGGTCAGCTCCGCACCGTCCTGCTCATCCTGAATCATGCGGCCCAGCTCCTCGCGGCCCATGGCAATGAGCGCCTTTTCCATGCGCGAACGCGAGCAGTTGCACCGGTAGCACAGGGGCGTCCGCGCAAGCACCACGGGCCGGAGGCCCTCAAACCACTTGGCCATGAGCGACTCCATGGGCTCGTGGCACAGCTCGCGGCTCACATCGGCCATTAGCGGGCTGCGCAGCTCCAGCTGGCTGATGATCTCGTCCGTGCAGCCCGGCATGGGCTGCAAAAGCACGCCGCCCGCCGAAAGCACCACCTCGCCGCTGACCAGCACGCCCAAGCTTTGCAACGTGGGCGTCTGCTCGCTGACGACGTAGTAATTGGCGAAATCCTCGGCGATTTCGCCCGATACCAGGGGCACCTGACCCACGTAGGGGCTTTTCATGCCCATGTCGCGCACCACGCTCATGCGCCCCTCACGCCCCACCGCGCGCCCCACGTCCAGCTTGCCGTTGGGCTTGAGGGGCATTTCCAGCTTGGGTACGTCCACGCAGCCGCGCACGCTGTCGCGGTCCGCCACGCAGACAATGCGGCCCAGCGGCCCTCCGCCGTCGATGGTCACGGTCACGCTCGCCTGATCTGCCTTGAGCATCGCGCCCATCATGGCGGCGCCCATCAGCGTCCGGCCCAGTGCGGCCGTAGCCACCGGGCTGGTCAGATGAATGGCCGCCGCCTCGGCCACGGTGCGGGTGGCGGTGAGCAGCAGGCCCCTCACCATGCCGTCCATCAGGGTAATATGCAGCAGTTCATCCATTTGTTCCATATGCGTTTCCTTCTTCCGTATGTCCATCAGGCTTCGGGCACCTCGGTCATGCGTTCGCCCACGGTGGGCGGCGCCTCCTCGGTCAGCGGCTTGCGCGCCGCCAGGAACCAGCGCACGGCATGCGGGTCCGGCGGGGAGAGCTTTTTATCGCCGTAGAGGCGGATGTCGGTAAAGCCCACAGCCTCCATCAGCTCGGTCAGCAGCTGGGCGCTGTGCGCGTACTGCCGCTGCTGCTCGCCGATGCGCAGATAGGTCTCGTCCTTCTGCCGCACAAAGATGGCCAGGTTCAGATCCACGTATCCCTGCGCACGGTTGTAGCGGTTCTGCCATAGATAGGCGATCTCCGGGGTTTCGTCCCCGATGAAGTGATTTCCCAGCACGTGTTCCAGCTTATAGGGCGTGCTCAGGTCCACAAACAGCGCGCCACCCTCGCGCACGCTCAAAAACGCCGCGCGGAAGAAATCCGTCAGCTCGCTGGCGTCCTTGAGGTAGTTCAGGCCGTCGTTGGTGCACAAAACGGCGTCCATGCACCGGTGCAGATGCAGCCGGCGCATGTCCTGCCTCACGAAGGGAATCATCGCGCCAGTGCGGCGCGCCTTCTGCGATGCCTCGAACAACATGTCGGGGGAGATATCCACGCCGGTCATCTGATAGCCCATCTTGCTCAACGCGATGGTGATGCTGCCCGTGCCGCACGCGCATTCGCATACCTTTCCTCGGGGAACGCCGTAGCGCTCCATCAGCTCGTGATAGAACCGCGCCCAGGCCAGGTAATCCACATCGGCCATGAGCCTGTCGTATACGGATGCAAATGCGGTGTACATGCGTGTATGTCGCTCCTTCTAAGGCTTTCGTCTGCGGCTTTGGCCGATGAGCCCGCCGATGCGCCCCGTTTCCTTGGCGCTCAGGCCCGCCCAGCCCACCTCGCGCACGCGGTCCAGCAGGCCCAGCTCGCGCGCCAGCTCATACTTCATGCGCTCCTCCCGGGTCAGGCGGGTCAGCGCGCTGCGGCGGACGGCTCCGGTCAACAGTTCATCCTTTTTGCCCATGTCCTTCCCTCCCTTGCCTGGGTAGGTTGTGACAAAGGCGCGTTCCTCATTCGCCGGCTTCCTCGCCGCCGTTCTCGTCATCCTCGTCATCCTCTGCATTGTACAGGCCGCGGCCCACCTGCACGCCCTCGATGTTGGGATTGATGTAGCGGTCGAACACCGCGTTGGCATAGCTGGCCCCAACAAAGCGGCTCAGGCTGAAACCGATGACGATGTAATAGGCCGCAAGCCCCAGCATGGCATACTGCATATAAGGCGTAAAGAGCGAAATGAGCGCCGCAATCGCCCAGGGGAGCAGCGACAGCAGCTTTAGCCCCACGGTCATGGGCAGGCGGCCGATGGTCATGATCAGGCTGTTTCGCACCACGTTGCGGTAGTTGAGCTTGTAGGTGACGATCTGCGGATAGATGTACATCAGCGAGCACAGCCACATGCTCCCCACTACAATGCAGATGACCTGTGGGATCATGAACAGCAGGTTGGAGCCGGCCATTTCACCATAGAACGTGACGCATACGTACATCAGCAGCGGCATCAGGCCCGTGATGAAACCCGTCAGCAGGCCGTATTTCCAGTTGCCCTTGACCGCATCGATAAAATCAGACCAGATGAAAGCATGCTCGTCGCGCGCCCAGTTGCGCGTGACATAGGCCACGCCCGTCGTAAACGGACCTGTGAGCGCCAGGCACGGCACCAGGAACAGCAGCGTCTGGACGATCACGGCGCTCACGCCCTGGGAGTAGCTCTGCGTCAGCCCCGCCAAGGTCTCCGCGGTGATTTCGCCGGCCTCCAGCTGCATCTGCGCGTCGGCCAGGTTGGCCAGACCCGCATACCACAATAGAAGCCCCCGTCCGATCACAAAGATGGCCGGAAGCCATGCGACCGCGTACATCAAATTCAGCCGCACCAGTCCGGACAGGCGCACGCGCAGCATTTCCCAAAACAGCTGCCAGCGCGTCTGGGGAAGATCTTCCTTGGTGTAATCGCCTTTGCCGCTTTTTCCGTAGTAATAGCGGTTCATCATCTTTCCAAACATGTTGCTTCCTCCGTCAAGCATAGGGATACAGCATGCATTATAGCACACAGGCACCTGTGCGTCAAAACGCGCGCGGGCCCGCAAGGCACGATGACACAAAGTTTACAGCTTCTTCATATAAGAAAAGGGACCGCCACCCCGCTTCCTCTTGTGCGGGGCGGCGGTCTGCCGCTGGTTGGTATCGTGTCTTTGCGTTCCCTGGTCGCAAAATATCAGATGCTGCAGGGCACTGCATTGCTGGAGAACAGCTTTTGCTGCGTCTGCTGTCCGGCCACGCCGTCGATGGACAGGCCGTTGAGCTCCTGGAAGATCATGACCGCGTTTTCCGTCACGGTGTCGTAGGTGCCGGAGATATCGCCGTCATAGTACTTCAGCTCATAGAGAGCGTATTGCAGCCGCTTGACCGCGCTGCCGGTGGAGCCCACCTCCAGCTTGGAATAGCTGCCGCTTTCGGACGTGCCGCCATAGAGCAGGCGCTGCGTGGTGGGGCCGGCCATGCCGGTCACGCGCAGGCCCGCCGCACGCTGGTACGCCTCCACGGCCGCCTCGGTGCCGCTGCCATAGGCGCCGTCCACGCTGCCGCTGTAGTAGCCGGTGGCCTGCAGCGCGCTCTGCAGCGCCGTCACATTGGTCGAGCTGGAGCCCGTGGTGATGGTGGTATAGCCGTTGGACGAAGCGGTCTTGCCGTAGTTAGCGGGGCTGGAGCTGCTGCCGGAGGATGAGCCGCCGGAGGAGCCCCCGTTGAGCGCGGCGTAGATGGCGTTGAGCGTGGCCTTGCCCGCGATACCGTCGGCCTTGAGGCCGCTGGCCTGCTGGAAGGCCGTGACTGCGGCGGTGGTTCCGCTGCCGTAGTCGCCGTCCACGCTGCCGGTGTAATAGCCCAGCGTCTTGAGGTTCTGCTGTAGGGAGCGGACCGCGCTGCCGGTGTTGCCCTCCTTGAGCGAACCGAGATGTCCAACCACGCTGGAAGCCTTTTTCGCGGACTCGGAATACAGCTTGGTCAGCGTCGTGGGGCCGGCGATGCCGTCGGCGTAGATGGAGTTGCGCTCCTGGAAGGCGATGACCGCGGCCTGGGTGGTCTCGGCAAACTCGCCGTCAGCGGTGCCGCTGAGGTAGCCCAGCACGATCAGCCGGTTTTGCAGGATCTTGACCTGGGAGCCGGAGGAGCCCAGCTGCAGATAGATGTCCGTCTTGCCGTTGGTGTAGGACGAGCTGGTGGAAGAGCTGCTCGAAGAGCTGCTGGAAGAACTGGACGAACTCGATGAGCTGGAGCTGCTGGAAGAGCTGGTGGTCTTTTTCTTGGCGCTGCTGGAATACAGCTTCTCAATGGTACGGGTACCGGCCTTGCCGTCCACGGAAAGACCGTTGGCGGCCTGGAAATCGCGCACGGCCTGCTCGGTGGCCGCGCCGAAGTCGCCATCCGCGCTACCGGTCAGATAGCCCAGGTCCTTGAGCCGCTGCTGCAGGCGCTTGACGTCGCTGCCGGTGGACCCCATCTTGAGCGTGCTGCTGCCGGACGAGGTGCTCGACGGCGTAGCCGTGACGCTGGGCGCATTGGTGGGCGGTGTGGTGGGCGGCAGCGTAGCCGTGCCGATCTGCGGAGCGCTGGTCGCGCCGCTGATGGGGGCGTTGGTGGGGCTGACGTTGCTGGGCGGGTTGGTCGCCGTGTCGTTTCCGAAATCCCAGGCGCTCCAGTCCACCTCGTTGCTGGTGGGCGCCGGGGTGGGGGTGGGCGTTACGCTGGGCGTAGGCGTCACGACGGTATCAAAGGTCTGCCCGCCGTCGCCCACGGTCAACCCATTGTTGCTGTCCACAACGCGGTCGGGTTCCATATAGCAGGCGCTCAGCACCACACAGGCGGCAAGCAGCAGCGCCGCGACAGCCGCCCGCTTCAGCCGCGCATGGCGGCTCCTGTCTGTGGTATGGGGATGCTTCACAATCAACACTCCGTTTCCTCAAGGAAGTCGAAAAGGAAATGTTACAAACCTCTTACACCTATGCAAAGGGTACACATACCCTCGCATCAAGCATATTGTACAGGGAAAATACGGGAAAATCAACCCCGAATATTCGCGCTGCATAGAATTAACGATTCGTTCATGCCTTTTGTTCCCTTGAAATTGAAATATTTTTGTCATATTTCGGCGCTCCTTCGTCATATTTGGCGAACGCTTTTCCAAGCCGTAGCGAATACAGCGTCCACTCCCGAACGGGCCAGGGGGTTCCCTCCAGCAGCGCGCGGCGGTAGAGCCCAAGCTGCCGTCCATACCGCCGCCACAGCTCCTCTCCGCTGGAAACGCGGTCGGTTTTGAAATCCACCAGCACCCAGGCGCCATCCTCCAAAAAGCACAGGTCGATCACGCCTTGCAAAAGCGTGGGGAAGGGCTCACTAATGCGCAGGTTGAAGCTCCATTCGCGCCGTACCGCGGATGCCGACAGCATGCGCTGACCCAGCGGACCGGCCAGGAAGCGCGCGGCCATGCCCACATCCGCCAAGGCCGCCTCCGCGGGGGTCATCACGCGCTTTTCCACCAGGCGCGCCAATTCCCTTTTTATATGGAAGAAAGTCGCCTGCTCGTCGCCCCTTGCCGCCCGCGCGCCTTCCAGGTCCATCAAGCCCAGCAGGCGGTGCGTCTGCACGCCGCGCAGCAGTCCCGCCTCCTCCGGCGGCGGCTCCAGAAAGGCCGGCATGGCCGGAAGCGAGGAAAGCAAGCGGGGACGGGGACCATCGTAGGGAAGGCGCTTGAGCTGTTCCTCTTCCTCCTCCGCGGCCTCCTCCAGGGACTGCGCGCCATCCAGCGCGCGGCACAGCGCGGTCACACCCAGCTTGAGCGGAAGAACGGCGGTTTCCTCCCTTTCTCGCGGCGCAGCCGCTGCGGGCCAGTCCATGCCGGCGGTCTGCGGCGCGGGAATGGGTACGGCGGACCGCTCGCCCGCCACCTCCGGCAGCGAAAAGGGAAGCGGCGCGCTCTGACGGGCATAATGCCTTGTAATGACTGGTTCCATGTGGAAAACGATGCGCCACGGGGCGCTTTTTTGTGGAAAACTTGTGGATTCTGTGGGGAACTCCGCATCGACCCCGGTTTCCCTCACGTCCACTGTGGAAAGTTGCCCCTCCTGCTCCACCGTCACCCTGTCGCCCGGCTGCGCGGATTGAAGCAACCAATCCAGCATGCTGCGCGCTTCACGCACGCCATACACGCCGCCGGACCTGCCCACAGAGGCCGGGTCCGGGTTTTTCTGGCTCCCCACCAGCACCAGACGCGTTTTGGGCCTCGTCATGGCCACATAGAGCACGCGCGCGCGTTCCGCCCGTTCGGCGCTGCGCTCCTTCAGGGCGACCGCGCCCTGAAGCAGCGTCTGACGGCGGGTGCGCGCTTTTTCATTGACATAGCCCAGACCAAAGCCGATTTCTCCATGCAGGCTGATGGCGCGGGTCTGGGCGCGGCGAAGCAGCGGTCCGCCCAGGCCCATCACATAGACCGTGGGAAATTCCAACCCCTTGGATTTGTGAATGGTCATCACGCGCACCACGTCTTCCCAGGGGTTCATCACGGCAGGGCTCTGCTCGCCCCCGCCGCCGCCATCGGCCCTGACGGCTTCCACAAAGCCATACAGGCCGTCCGTATGGTTCCGCTCATAGTCGTCGGCGCGGTGGCAGAGCATGCGCAGGTTGGCCTGCCGCAGCTTTCCGCCCGGCTGTGCCCCGTAATGCGCATAAAGCCCGCTGCGCTTGAGAAAGCTCCACAGGTATTCTGCCAGAGGCATGCTGCGCGCATAGAACCGCTCCGCCTCAAGCGCCTCCAGCACGGCGCGGCAGCGCGCGGCAAGCGGCGCGTCGGCTTCATGCGCCGCCGCCTGCAGCGCGCTGAGGAAGCTCGCCTCCCGCTGGGGGCGCAAAAGGCGAATCGCCGCCAGCTCCCGTTCCGTCATCTCAAACAGCGGGCTGCGCAGCTCGCTGATCAGGGCCACGTCGTTGGCCAGGTTATCCAGCAGGGTCAAATGCTGAATCACCTGGTCCACCTCGTCGGACGACATGGGGTCGCCCCCGCCTTCGCAGTACACGGGAATGCCCATCCGGCCCAACACCAGCTCCACCTTGTCGGCCACATTTTTGCCCACAGGCAGCAGAATGGCGATATCACGATAGTGAAGCGGCGCACCCGGCTGGCCCTGTGCGTCGGGGACCGGTTCGCCCACCGTTTGCAGAATATCCCGCGCGATCAGCTCCGCCTCGGCCAGGACCATGTCCTGCGGTCGCCGGCCCTGCGCGTTGAGCACATGCAGCTCGGTCGCCGGGTCCCCCTGCGACGGCACGCCGGGGTACAGCCGCGCGTCGGCGTCATAGTCGATCTCGGTGACGCGCCGGTCCATCACATGTGCAAACACGCGGTTCACCGCATCCAGCACCGCTGCCCGGCTGCGAAAGTTCAGATTGAGCACCACCCGGCGAAACGGCGCGTCCGCCAGGGGCGAAAAACGCGCCAGCTTCCCCAGAAACAGGCCGGGCTCGGCCAGGCGGAAGCGGTAGATGCTCTGTTTTACGTCGCCTACATAGAAATAGCTTTGGCCTGCCTCGCGTTTGAGGGCGTTGAGGATGGCCTCCTGCAGGGCGCTCACGTCCTGGTATTCGTCCACGAACACCGCGTCGAACCGCTGCGCCTGCTGCTTGCGCAGGTCCGGGTCGCGCAGCACAGCCAGCGTCATGTGCTCCAGGTCGCCAAAGTCGATGCAAGCTTCGCTGAGCTTGCGTTCCTGAAAGCCCTCATGCAGATGCCGGACCGCCGTGGCCAGCCCGCGCGTGGCGCCTTCCATGGCCTGCATATCGGCCACGCCCTGTTCAAAATCCGCGGGCAGCAGTTTTTTCAGATCGTCTGCCATATCCTTGATACGGCTGCGCAGGTCCTTAAAGGCCCCCGCCAGCCGCTCCTCATCCCCGGTAGCGGGTTTGAAGCGTCCCAGGGTGACGAACTTCAGGTCGGCCAGCGCCCCGCACAGCGCCCGCATCCCCTGCTCGCAGGCCGCGCGCAGCCCGCTGAGGGTTGCCCGGTCGCTTTGCAGCGTCTTAAGATAGGGCGGCGGGAAGGCTGCGTCTGCGCGCATGGCGTCCGCCTCGCGCCACAGGGCGTCCATTCCCTCCACGATGAGCGCCGCCTCCTGGCAAAAAGCCTGCGCCAGCGGCTCGCCGTCCATGCTTTCGACGCTCCAGTCCTTCCCCGCGCTTTCCTCCAGCCAGGTCATCGGGTCCGGGCGCGACATCAGAAAGCGATAGAGCGTCTCCATCATGAGCGCGATCTCGCGCTCGCTGAATTTGCCCGTCAGGGCCTCAAGCCGCTCATCCTCGTGCGCCGCCCCGTACAGCCAGTCCAGCGTTTCTTCCATCGCGTCCTGCCAATAGGCGGCGCGGGTCCGCTCATCCGCCAGCATGAATTGCGGGTCCACGCCGCAGCGCTGGAAGTTCTGCCGCACCACCTGTTGGCAATAGCTATGGATTGTGGAGATTTGCGCCATACTAACCAGGTCCGCCTGGCGGGCCAGGCGCGGGTTCTCCACGGCGGCCTCGTTCAGGCGCGTTTCCAGGCGCTCCCGCATCTCGCCGGCGGCGGCGCGCGTAAAGGTGACGATCAGCATCCGGTCGATGCTGACGCCGCGCTCCACAATCAGCCGCACGATGCGCTCTACCAGCACGGCGGTCTTGCCGCTGCCCGCCGCGGCCGATACCAGCAACTCGCGGTTGTCGGCGCGGATGGCCGCTTCCTGAGCAGAGGTAAAGCGCATGTGCATCGCTCCTTTCTGGGATGGGGATATGCGCTATTGTACCGTAAGCGCGGGGCGAATGCAAATGTTTCACGTGAAACGCTTCTTCCGTCAGATGCCTGATTTGTCCTGCTTTTGGATAAATCATTTGCCCTTGCCCCCGTCTTCATGGTATAATACCGCTGTTATCCTCAAATACTTCCAATTCTTTTAA
>USFL01000024.1 GCA_900553905.1 uncultured Eubacteriales bacterium
AATCCAGCTTATCCACCGTGGTGAAGGTCGGCAGGATCATGAAGGGAATCAGCGCGTAAACCATGCCCAGCAGCACTGCGCCGTCCGTGTAGAGCAGCTTGAGCGGTTCATGAATCAGCCCAAGGTTCATCAGCAGGGTGTTGATGGGACCGTTGCTCATCAGCAGGATGCGCCAGCCATAGATGCGGATGAGCGCATTGGTCCAGAACGGCACGATGATCAGGAGCATCACCACCGACCGCGCCACCGGCGAGAGCCTCGCCATCAGATAGCCGAAGGGATAGCCCACCACGATGCAGATGGCCGTCGTCAGCGCCGCCAGCTTCAGGCTTTGCAAAAGGACCTTGACATAGTTCGGCGAGGCCAGGCGCGCGTAATTGCCCAGCGTGACTTCGCCCGTCACGCCCATGATTTCACCGCGGCTAAGGAAGCTAAGCCCGATGACATAGAGCAGGGCCACGAACACGAACACGATGCTCCACAGATACATGGGCAGCTTGAGCAGCCGGGAAAAGCGCAGGTCCTGCTTCTGCGAGGCGTCCATCATACCGCCTCCTTGGGAGCGTCCGGCACCAGCGGCGCATGGCGCCGGTTCCAGCCCACGTATACCTCGCTGCCTACGGGGTAGCTGTCCAGCTCGGCGGACTGGGTGACGGCGTTGAGCACCAGCTCGTCGCTAAGGGCAATCTGCGTGTGCTGCATGCCGCCCACGTATTCCTTGCTGCGAATGATGCCCTTGAGAGCCATGCCGTGCTGCGGCTCGCGGCCATAGCGGATGCGCTGCGGACGCAGGCACAGGGCTGCATGATCGCCCACGGCGGGAGAAAAGACCTCGTTGGGCAGGGCGGGTAGCGAGACGCCGTTTACCTCCAGCATGAGGCCATCCGGCGAGACGGCCGCGACCGTGCCGCGCAGCAGGTTGTTCTGACCGATGAAATCCGCCGCAAACAGCGTGCGGGGGCGCTCGTACACATCCTCCGGCGTGCCGATCTGCTCGATGCGCCCGGCGTTGAGAATCACGATGCGGGAGGACATGTTAAGCGCTTCCTCCTGATCGTGCGTGATATAGACGAAGGTGATGCCCAGCTTTTGTTGCAGGCTTTTCAGCTCCTGCTGCATCTCCTGGCGCAGCTTCAAATCCAGCGCGCCCAGCGGTTCGTCCAGCAAAAGCACCTTGGGCTGGAGCACCACCGCCCGCGCGATCGCCACGCGCTGCCGCTGGCCGCCGGAGAGCTGGGAGGGCATACGCCGCTCAAAACCCGCCAGCCGCACCAGAGAAAGCGCCGACGTCACCCGCTCCTTCTGCTCGCTTTTGCTGATGCCCAGCACCTTGAGCCCATAGGCGATATTTTGGTACACGTTCATATGGGGGAAAAGCGCATAGTTTTGGAACACCGTATTCACGGGCCGCTTTTCGGGCGGGAGCCCCGTCACATCCGTTCCGTCGATCAAAACGCGGCCCGATGTGGGACGCTCCAGCCCCGCGATGATGCGCAGCGTGGTCGTCTTTCCGCATCCGCTGGGGCCCAGCAACGTCAGAAATTCGCCCGCGTATACGTCCAGACTCAGACCGCTGAGCACGAGTCCCTCCCCGTAGTCCTTGCACAGCTCCTCCAGGCGCAAAATGGGTTCACTCAACGCTTTCTTCTCCCTTCTTCCTTGCGGCGGCGCACAGCACATCCAACAGGGCGCGCACATGGGGCCATATTTCGCGGTTGACGCTATAGATCACCGTGGAGCCTTCCTTTCGAGCCATCACCAGCTGCGCGTCCACCAGCTGCTTCATATGGTAGCTGATGGTGGGCTGTGAAAAGCAGAAGGCGCGGATGATCTCGCAGCCGTTCATGTCGGCATGGGAGAGCATGCTCAAAATGCTGAGCCGCGTCTCGTCGCAGAGCACCTTTAAAATCGGAATGGACGCCTTGAAACAGTCCATAGGGTCTGTTGGCACCTCCTTCTCAAGGCATCTGATATAGATTTTCTTCTATATCGAAAGTATTTTATATCATATGCAACCATCTGTCAATACAGGCCTGTCTGGCCCCGATCGGACCGGATGCGGCAGGCGGGACGGAGCGCCCATTACCCCCGTGACAGTCCGGGAGAAACATGCTATAATGGAAAAACCGCACCGAAGGGAGGCATGTCAGCAATGGCTGAAAGCGTTGCGCGCGACAGGCGCGGCGGCGAACTGGCCGGCAATCTGGACACTTCATTTTTAAAGGTGCTGGCGCTGTGCTTCATGTTTATCGACCACCTGGGGGCGGCGGTGCTACCCCGCGTGGGCGAGCTGCGCATGATCGGCAGGATGGCCCTGCCGCTGTATGCCTGGTGCTTGGTGGTGGGCAGCGTCAAAACGCGCAATGCGCCCAAATATGCGCTACGCCTGCTGGGGCTGGCGCTGCTGTCCCAGCCGCTGTACATGATGGCGCTCAACCATACCTGGACGGATCTGAACATCCTGTTCCTGCTGTTCATCGCGCAGGTGGCGCTGCAGGGCATCCGCGCCCGGTTCATGGGCAGCCAGATCTGGGTGCCGGCGCTGTGCTATGTGCTGCTGGGGTTCGTCCAGGTGGATTATGGCTGGCGCGGACTGACCTTTATTCTGCTGCTTTACATGGCCCGCGGGTCCAGGGGCGGCCTGGCCGCGACCTACCTGGCCTACGCGCTCTTCTGGGGCAGCTCGTCCTCCCAGGTGACCAGCCTGTTTGGCTATTCGCTTGCCTTCCTGTCGTGGGATGGGCTGGGGCCTGTGCTGTCGGCCTTTTTCCGCCTGCAGGGCATGATCTGGCTGTCGCTGCCGCTGATCCTGTGCCGCACAAAAACGGGGCTTCGGCTGCCGGGAAGGCTGGGTTACTGGCTGTATCCCCTCCACCTGGTTGTGCTGATTCTGATCCGGCTGATGACGGGCGTCTCCTTCGCTGCCCTCATCAGGGGCTTTTAACCATTTTATCTTTTGAAAGGATGGGTTATCATGATCTCCAAGTATAAAATCTACGTCGATGCGGCGGCAGACATTCCCACCGACGTGCGCGAACGCTATGACATCGGGGTGCTTCCCATTCCGGTTGCCATGGGCGAGCGTACCATTCAAAGCGGCGTGGAAATCACCAACGAGGAATTCTATGCCCTGATGGATGGCTACAACGGCATCCCGGTCACGTCGCAGATTACGCCCTACACCTTCGAGGAGCTATACAAAGCCGAGCTGGCCGCAGGAACCCGCGAACTGATTTTGATACTGATCAATTCCAAGGGGTCTGCCACGTATTTTAACGCCGTCAGCACCCGCGACCGCTTCTATGAGGAAAACGAGGGGGCAGCAGAAAAGCTGCGCATCCATCTGTTCGACGGCGGCAGCTATTCGGGCGGATACGGTTATGCGGCGATTCTGGCGGCGCAGAAGTTGGAAATGGGCGCGCCTATCGACGATGTGCTCAAGCTGGTTGACGGCCAGCTGAAGAAACAGCGCGTGTACTTCGGCCTCTACAGCCTGAAATACGCGGGCAAATCGGGCCGCATTCCCAGCGCGGCGGTATTTGTGGGCGAGGCCCTGGGCATCAAACCCATCATGCAGGTGTGGGACCATGCCATCGCCACCGTGGGCAAGGCGCGCGGCGAAAAGAAGCTCATCAAAGAGATCGTGAAAATGGTGGACGACGATATGGAGCCCAATACGCCTTACAGCCTGGTCTATGGCAGCGATACCACCGTGCGCGACGAGCTGGCTGAGGAACTGACCAAGAAGGTGGGGTATCCGCCCGTGTACCAGTTCCAGATCGGCGCAGCCATTGCGATCAACGCGGGTCCGCGCGTGGTGGGCGCGATTTTCGAAACGGCCCGGAAAAAGCTGGTCAAGGAAGAAAAGAGCAAGGAAAAGAACGCCTGATCCGCTTTCAGCGGGAGCGAAGGGCCGACAAACCCAGCGGTTTTTCCAGGCGGCCCGCCAGCAGGGCGGCCAGAATGGCCTTGACGATGTCCAGCGGAAGAAAGGCAAAGCAGTATGCGCTGAGCAGCACGCCAAGCGGCACCGGTGCGTTGAGGTATACGCCCTTGAGTACAGCTACGTAGGGGAGCGCTATGACATAGCTCACCACCACTCCGATGAGCACGGCCGCATAGCGCCCCCACTTTTTGTCCGCCAGCCGGCTGGCCGCTGCGGAGGTGACGGCCGCCTCAAAGGGAAAGGCGATCAGATAGCCAAAAGACGGCGTGGCGATGACCGCAGGTCCGACCGTGGCGGTAAATACCGGCAGGCCGATCAGACCCAGCAGCAGATATGCGCCCAGCGTATAGAAACAGTAGCGGGGCGGCAGCAGCAGGCCGCACAGCAGCACAAAGAACACCTGCGTGCTGAACATCACGTCCGTGCCCGGAATGGTAAACTTGATCCAGAGCGTGGAAACGATGATCAGCGCGCACATCAGCGCCGAAAGAGTCAAAAGCCGTACCTGCTTGTTCATGGTGACTCCTCCACAAATGCGTATACCAAATAAAATAATTCGGTATACGCATAATACGTCAAAGGCGGCGTTCTGTCAAGCCTTCTTTTTGAGCGTACCCATGCATACCCTTCCCAGGGAAGGGGGCATGGCCATGACCAATACCAACGCTGCGGAAGGCGCGGCGCGCAGCGCGCACACGCTTGCCATCGACAGGCGCAGGCGCGCCTCAATTACCGGGGTTACGGATGTTTGCAGCTTCCATGAAACGGAAGTCGTGCTGAAAATCGATTCGGGCGTGATGATTCTCACGGGCCAGGGGCTGCACATCGCCAAGTTGCTGCTGGAGGACGGGCGGCTGGAGGTGGACGGCCACATCGACGGCGTGATCTATGAGACGCCCAAGGCCGCTGCAAAGCGGGCGTTTTCCTGGAAGTGGCTGAAAAAATGACGCTGTTTTTTGAGACGGCGGGGCAGGCGCAGGCGTTCTTGGCGGCGGTGCCGCTGGGGCTTTTGCTGGCGGCATGCCTGGACGCATCGGTGCTGGCGGGGCCGCTGCGCCCGGTGGCGGATGTGCTGATGATGCTGGCCGCGGCCGCCTCGCTGATGGCGATGATGCTCCTTGCCCGCGACGAGGCCCTGCGCCTGTACCACCTGTTGGCCCTTCTCACGGGCGCGGTCCTCTACACGCAGGGAATCGGCAGGCTGGTGCGCCTGATACGGGCGCGGCTGAAAAAAGCAAAAAAAACAGATGGTTCTGCGCCGTAGAAGCAGGAGTTTTACGCCCGGCGCAGAATGTTATTCTTATATTGCTTTTTGAAGGGAACGACCTGCTTATGCGCAAGACGATGAATATCTGGGTGCTGATTGCAATGTCCGCATGCGTGCTGGTGGCTTTTTTCTGGTACAGCGGCACACTTTCCCAGAGCATCGACGAGCTGAATGACACCTACGATCAGACGCAGATGCGCCTGACCGAGCTGCAGGGCGAGCAGGCGGACCTGAAAACCCAGCTGGAAACCGTCGGAACCGACGCATTCATCGAAAACCAGGCGCGTACCATGTACGGCTATATGATGCCGGATGAAATCCGCTTCGTGATCACCAATCCCGAAGCGCTATATGGCGAGGACGAAATACCTTCCCGGTAACGGCGAGGGTATTTCCGTTTTTTATCCATCAAGCAAAAAACGATACAAATGAGGTGCTTGGAATGCGGGTTGCAGCCATCGGCATCGGTTCCAATTCTTTGCGTATGCTGATTGCGGACGTGGAGCGCGGGCGGCTTTTCCGGTTGGACCGCTACAGGGAAGGGCTGCGCGTGTTTGCTGCACTGGACCGGCAGGGGAACATCACCCCGGAGATGACCGGCAAGGCGTGCCGGA
This sequence comes from uncultured Eubacteriales bacterium, assembly GCA_900553905.1. Taxonomy (GTDB): domain Bacteria; phylum Bacillota; class Clostridia; order Christensenellales; family Aristaeellaceae; genus Limiplasma; species Limiplasma pullistercoris. The sequence goes on from USFL01000024.1 coordinate 5,828, forward strand.
GCGTGGAGGCGTTTCGCCGGCAGGCTGTGGAATGCGGAGCCGAGCGGGTGCACCTGTTTGCCACCAGCGCCGTGCGCGACGCGGCAAATCAGGAGGCCTTTTCCAAGGCGCTGCTGGATGCGACCGGCCTTTCGCTGGAAATCTGTAGCGGCGATCTGGAGGCCAGGCTCTCCTTTATCGGCGCGACGGACGGGGAGACCTCCGGCCTGATCGACATCGGCGGCGGGTCCACGGAAATCGCCGTGGGCCGTGGAATCGAAATTCAAAGGGCGGTCAGCTTGCAGATGGGAGCTGTGCGGCTGTGCCGCCTCCATCCCATTCAAAGCGCGGAGGAGGCGCATGCCGTGGTGCGCGCCGCACGCGAGCTGATCTTGCCCCAGCGCGACGCCTTTAAGGCCACTCGTCCGCCTGTGTGGGTGGGCGTAGGCGGCACCTTTACCACCAGCGCCGCGCTGGTCCAGCGGATTCCCTGGAATCGGCGCGAGCATATTCATGGCTTCTCGCTGACCCGGGAGAGCGTCCGGGTCGCCATGGAGGCGCTCGCGCCCATGTCCATGGAGGAGCGCCTGGCGCTGCCAAGCCTCCAGCCCCAGCGCGCGGACATCGTGGTGCATGGTATCGCCATTTTGCTGGCCTGTATGCTGGAGCTGGATCTGCCTGCCATCACTGTGAGCGAATACGGCAATTTGGAGGGGTATCTGAAGGTCAAATACCTCTATAATGGGCATTTGTAAGGAACGAATTGCCATTTTCAAGGTTTATGCTTTTCTTTTTCTCCGGTTTCTGCTATAATCATTAACGTTTGGAATACGGTTCATATGCATGCTGCGTGTTATGGAACATATCGCGCGCGCGACGTTCCTTTCTGAAAGCCGCAGCGCGGCGCGCAAGGATGCGAAAATCAAATAGAACAAGGGGGATCCATAATGGCAAGCTATCAAACCAAGGACATCCGCAACATCGCCCTCATGGGACATGGCAGCGAAGGAAAAACCACGCTGATGGAGGCATTGCTGTTCGCTGCCGGAGCGATCGACCGCCAGGGTCGTGTCGAGGACGGCAACACCGTTACCGACTACGACGCGGAGGAGATCAAGAGAAAAATCTCCATCAGCGCGGCCATTGCGCCGATTGACTGGAACCAGAAGATGCTCAACGTCATCGACGTGCCCGGCTATTTTGATTTCGTGGGCGAGATGATGGGCCCCCTGCGCGTGGTGGAAACCGCCGCGATTCTGGTCAGCGCCGTCAGCGGCATCGCCGTGGGCACGGAAAAGGCGTGGGACTATGCCACCAAGAACAACGTGGGCAAGATGTTCATCGTCAACCAGATGGACCGCGATCATGCCGACTTTATGAAGGTCCAGACCCAGCTGCGCGAGCGCTTTGGCAACAGCGTGGTGCCCATCCTGCTGCCCATCGGCGACGGCCCCAGCTACCGCGGCGTGGTCAACGTTCTGGAAAACAAGGCGTACGAGCGCGTCAACAAGGGCAAGCCCAAGGAAATTCCCGTGCCCGCTGAAATGGCCGACGATATCGCCGTGGCCATGGAGGAAATCACCGAGGCCGCCGCGATGGCGGATGACGACCTCACCATGAAATACCTGGAGGAGGGAACCCTCACCCACGAGGAGCTGATCGAGGGCTTCAAGATGGGGATGTTCTCAGGCCAGATTTGCCCCGTGGTGCCCTGCTCCGCGCTCACCGGCGTGGGCGTGGCCAAGCTGCTGGATGTGATGGCGGACTTCCTGCCCTCGCCCAAGCGCGCGGTGTACAAGGGCGTCAACCCCAAGACCGGCGAGGAGACCGAGCGTGCCTGCAACAGCGAGCAGCCCTTCAGCGCGCTCGTCTACAAGACCATCGCGGACCCCTTCGTGGGCAAGCTGAGCCTGTTCAAGGTCATGAGCGGCACGGCCACCGGCAGCGGCAACATCTACAACGCCAGCTGCGACAAGACCGAAAAGATCACCGGCATCTACGTGCTGCGCGGCAAGAAGCAGATCGGCACCCAGCTGCTCAATGCGGGCGATATGGGCGCGTTCTCCAAGCTGCAGTTCACCAACACCGGCGACACCCTGTGCGATCCTGCCAACCCCATCAAGTATCCGCCCATTGAGTATCCCGCCCCCTGCATCAGCAAGGCCGTGTTCGCCGCCAAGCAGGGCGAGGAAGACAAGGTCTTCGGCGGCCTGGCCCGCCTCATGGAGGAGGACCCCTCCATCAAGCTGGAAAAGAACGTGGAAACCACCGAGACGCTGCTTTCCGGTCAGGGCGAGCTGCACCTGGACGTGATCCGCAACAAGCTGGCCAGCAAGTTCGGCGCCAACGCCGTTCTGCAGGACCCGCGCATTCCCTATCGTGAGACCATCAAAAAGACGGTCAAGGTGCAGGGCCGTCACAAGAAGCAGTCCGGCGGCCATGGCCAGTTCGGCGACGTGTGGATCGAGTTCTCGCCCATCGGCGACACCGGCATCGACTTTGAGTTCGAGGACGCGGTGGTCGGCGGCGTGGTGCCGCGCAACTTCATCCCCTCTGTGGAAAAGGGCCTGCGCGAGAACATCCGCAAGGGCGTTCTGGCGGGCTATCCCATGGTGGGCCTGCACGCCAAGCTCTACGACGGCAGTTACCATCCGGTGGACTCCTCTGAAATGGCGTTCAAGACCGCTGCCCGCATCGCCTACAAGAAGGGCTGCATGGATGCCAGCCCCGTGCTGCTGGAGCCCATCATGCATGTGGAGGTCTATGTACCCGACGAGTACATGGGCGACGTCATGGGCGATATGAACAAGCGCCGCGGCCGCATCATGGGCATGAACCAGGTGGACGGGATGCAGCAGCTGGTGGCCGAGGCTCCGCAGGCGGAAATGTTCAAATATGCGACCGATCTTCGTTCCATGACCCAGGCGCGCGGCTGGTTCACGATGTCCTTTGAGCGCTATGAGGAGGTTCCCTCCAACGTGGCCCAGAAGATCATCGAGAACGCGAAGCTGGACGAGGACGAGGAGGAATAATCCCCGCTGTTTCACATTCAACTTGGGACCGATGCGCGCCTCGCATCGGTCCCGTTGTGATATCATGAACCTGCATGGCAAGGAGGCGGTGCGATGATCACCACCGTATGCATGAACCCTTCCTTTGACAAGACCGCTTCGGTCGATACGCTGGCCACGGGCGGCCTGAACCGCTTGCGCGACGTGCGCGTGGACGTGGGCGGAAAGGGCGTGAACGTCGCCGTGGTGCTGAAACGGCTGGGCGTGCCGGTTAGCTGCGTGGGCTGCCTGGGCGAGCGCGGCCGGGAATCCTTCCTTCAGATGATTCGGCAGGAGGGCGTGCCCTTCGACTATTTGCCCATGCCCGGCGAGGTTCGCACCAACCTCAAGCTGCTGGACAACAGCACCCGCGCCATCACGGAGTTTAACGAGCCCGGCATTTCCATGGACTCCGCGCAGCTGGAGGACTTTTTGACCCTTTTAGGGGAGAAAGCCGGGGAAAGCGAATATGTGGTGCTCAGCGGACGGCTGCCGGAGGGCTGCGCGGAAGCCACTTATCAGCGCTGCCTGAAGGCGTTGGAGGGAAAAAAATGCGTCCTGGACTGCGCCGGGGAAACGCTGCTGCACGGCATCAAGGAAAGGCCGTTTTTGATCAAACCCAACCTGCCGGAAATCGAGGGCATCATGAAAAAGGAGCTGCGCACGCTGCGCGGCCTTCGGGACGCGGCGTTGTTTTTGATCGAGTACGGCGCGCAGAACGTGATTATCTCCATGGGCAAATACGGCGCGATGCTCGTCAGCCGGACGGATACCTTCTTTGCCCCCGCGCTGATGGTGGAGGCCCGGTCCACCGTAGGCGCGGGCGACGCGATGATCGGCGGCGTGCTTGCGGGCCTGTCGCGCGGAGAATCGCTGGCGGAGTCCTTCCGCTGGGGCGTGGCCGCCGGAGCGGCGAGCGTCATGACCGACGGTACCCAGCTGTTGCGCAGGCCGGATTTTGAGGCGCTCTTGCCCAAGGTGACCGTGCAGGAAGTATGAAAACCGACTTTGAGCGCGCGTTCATCCGTGCGGGACGGCGTGGACAGGCACTTTTGCAGGATGAGCTCATTGCCCTCATCCCGCGGGAATACGGCGGGCATGTCGCGCAGCTGGGCGGCGCGGTTTCACTGGTGTTCGATATTCTCATGCCGGGTACGTCTTCCTCCCTGGCGGGCGAAATCGCTTTACGGGTGGGAGAGGATGCGAGCCTGTTCTACCTGGGGCACATCGGCTATCATGTCGACCCGCCCTTCCGGGGGCACGCCGCCGCCCTGCGCGCCTGCCGGCTGTGCGTGCCCGTGCTTTCCGAACTTGGGATGCGGAGCTTTGTGATCACCACGGACGAGGACAATCTGCCCAGCATCCGCACCTGCGAGCGGCTGGGCTGCACGCTGGAATGCACCGTGGATGTTCCCTTGTGGTGCCGTCAGGAATTTTCCATCAGCGCGCGCAAACGGCGCTATGTGTATGAGCCCGCGGATGCCAAAAGACGATAAAATGCGGTAACGGCTTTTCTTTTTGCATAAGATAGGGTAAAATACGGGGGAAAGTTCTGGAAGGGTGGTGCTTCTTTGGAGGCGACGATTCAGGGCTGCCGTATCTTTTACCGCTATACAAAGGCGGCGAAGGCAAACGGCCCCACCATTTTGCTCCTGCACGGCTGGGGGTGCGACGGCTCCATTTTTTCGTTCATCGAAAAGGGATTGAGCGAGCAGGCCGACGTGCTCACGGTGGATTTTCCCGGCCACGGCCAGAGCGGCGAGCCGCCGGCGCCATGGGGCGTGCCCGAATACGCGGAGCAAATCGCCGGCCTGCTGGAATCGCTTTCTATCTCCAAGGCGCGTGTGGTGGCGCATTCCTTCGGCGGACGCGTCGCCATTTATCTCGCCTCGCAGCATCCCGACAGGGTCGAACAGATGGTCCTGACCGGAGCGGCAGGCATCCGCAAGCCCCTGACGGAAACCCAAAAGAAGCGTCAGGCCCGCTTCAAACGCATGAACGCCCTTCTCAACGCGCTCAAGCGCTTCGGCCCGCTGGCCGCGCTGGTGGAACGGTGGCAGGCGGCGCTGCGCAAACGGTATGGCTCGGCCGATTATGTGCGGCTGAACGAGAACATGCGCAAAACCTTCTCAAGGGTCGTCTCGCAGGACCTGTATCCCTTTCTCAAGGACATTCAGGCGCCCACGTTGCTCATATGGGGCAGCGAGGACACCGAAACGCCTCTGTGGATGGGCGAGCAGATGGAGAAGGCCATTCCCGACGCGGGGCTCGTCGTCTTTGAGGGCCGCACGCATTTCGCTTTCATTGAGGAATGGCAGCGC
>USFL01000025.1 GCA_900553905.1 uncultured Eubacteriales bacterium
TCGTAGGTGCTCATGACCTCCATGTTCAGGTCCAGCTGGTTTTCGCCCTCGCGCAGCTTGCGGGCCATGACCACCAGGCGCAGGTTGTCGTCCGTACCGGTGCAGGTGGACAGCGTGAGCAGCCGGTCGCCGGGCTGTACGTCCACCGTGCAATGATAGAGGGAACAGGCGCGTGCGGTTTCCACGTAGCTGTTGAAGGCTTCCACGCTGTCAAAGCGCGAATAGTGCCAGAAGGGCAGGTAATGCGGCTGCCCGGCGCGGATATCCACCTCCGCCACGGCGAAGATGACATAGCGACCGTTTTCGTAGAGGGTGTTGAAGTCGATGAAGGCATGCTCGCGGTAAAACTCCGCGCCCTTGACCTTGTACTTTTTGAGCATGCCGAACATCGCGCCCTCCTTCATGTTGTGGCCGTGAATGACCATCTGGGTGGGCACGTGGATCAGATCGCAGTTTTCATCCAGGAACAGTGCGCCGGTTACGCTCTCCTGCTGCAGGGCGTTGTGGGTGAGGTAGAATTCGTTGTCGCGCTGCACCACGGGTTCCTGAAGCTCGCCTTCGATGCTCAGCCAGGCCACAATGTCGCGGTTCTGCTCCTGCAATTCGTCAAAGACGGAGGAGACGGACAGCCGGGGATTGTCCGGATAGATGGTGGGCCAAATCTCCTCGACGGTCAGGCTATCCGCGCCGGAAGCGGAGGAAAGCAGAAGGGCCGAGTCCATGGATGCGGCGGGAACGGGCGAGGAGGCCGCGACGAGGGCTGCCGTGGGTGCGGCCGAAGGTGCGGCTTCGGATGTGGCCGATGGTGCAGTTGAAGGGGCAGCCGTGGCCGGAGAGGATTCCTGAGCGGATTGGTAGAGCTGGTTCAGCTGCGCCGAGGCGTTGCGGGAGGCGGCGATATCGGCATAATAGCGAATCAGCAGGGCGGCGGAGGTGACAAATACACAGACACATGCGGCGATCACCACATAAAAGACGGGCTTGCGCAGGGGCTTTTTTTGCCGCCGGTTCGGGGAACCCGCATAGAGCCCGTGGGGATAGTAGCCGGAGCGGCCGGCTGGCTCCTTGTGCTTCAAGGCGCATCGCTCCTTTGGTAAACAGAAAAGGGTAGCATCATTATACGGCGGGTTCCATCAAATGTCAAAAGGAAATGAAAGCCGCGCGCATAATCGGCTTTTGACCGGCGCACACTGCCCCGGAAAGCATAACGGAAGGAGATTGAAAATGAAACCACGCGCCAGACAAACGCCGGTCAACCCGCCTGTGCCGGAGGTGGCGGAGCTGGCCTCGGCCACGGAATGCACGGGGCTGATTCCCTCCGCCGTGCGCACGGCCGGTCAGGCCCACAGCTATGCCGAGCTCTATGCCATTCACGAGCAAAAGCCCGAGCGCGACGGCGAGGAATAAGCCCCGCCCGGTCCCGTGCTGCGTTGCAGGACGGGACCGGCGCACAAAAAACAGATGTTTGGATTTTTCTGTTGACAAATCGGGAAAGGTCGTGTATACTTTCAAATCGTTCCGTAGGGGCATGGTGTAATGGTAACACGTGGGTCTCCAAAACCTTTGTTGAGGGTTCGAATCCTTCTGCCCCTGCCAGGGTGGGCTGTCTTGCTTCGTGCAGATGGTTCACTTTTTTTATACCCTTCAATCGCCCCGCGCCGCGCGCGTCAGCCCCTCAAACAGCGCCGCCGCGCTGCGGTCGCGCCGGTACATCCGCTCCGGATGCCACTGCACGCCCAGAAAAAACGGCAGGGATTCATGCTCCACGGCCTCGATCACGCCGTCCGGAGCCAGGGCGCACACGCGCAAGCTGCCGGCTTCCTTCACCGCCTGATGATGGAAGGAGTTGACGGCCAGCGTTTCCGCCCCGCCCAACAGACGCTCCAGCAGCGTCCCCGGCAAAACATCCACCGCATGGCTGGCGTAATGCCCGGGCGCGGTCTGCCGGTGCGCGAGGGGCGGCCTGCCGTCCGCCGTGCGGTACTGGCTGGGCAGATCCTGCCATAGCGAACCGCCCAGCGCCGCAGCCATCGCCTGCACGCCCCGGCAGATGCCCAGCGTGGGCAGCTCGCGCTGCGCCGCCAGGCACACCAGGCGCATTTCAAAGGCGTCGCGCAGGGGGTTGACCTCGCCCAGCGCCTCGATGGGCTGCTGGCCGAAGAGCGCGGGAGATACATCGTTCCCGCCCGCCAGCAGGAGGCCGTCCAAGCGCGCAAGGCAGTCTTCCAGCATGCCGCCCTCCATGTCGGGGCTGAGCAGCACAGGCGCGCCGCCTGCGGCGATCACCGCCGTGAAATAGTCCCTGAGGATAAAGTGACGCGTTTCCTCCGCGTCGATGCTGCCCGATACGCCGATGAGCGGATATGCCGCCATGCCTGCCGCCGCCTTTCCGTCGTCTTTCTTGCGCAAGGGGTTCAAGACGCAACCGCCCTTTTCCTGCCTGCCTGCAAAAGAAGATGCGCCCGGCACGCGAAAGATGCAGGCGGGGACAGCCCGAAAGCCGCCCGCATGAAAAAGGCGTTGAGCGTGCAACCTGCCCAGGAGACGCCCGCCGCGCGCATTCGGGGCATGCCAAAAGGAGCGGCCGCTTTCTAACGGCCGCTCCTCCTTCTGGCTTGAAGCGCGGTTACTGCTGGCCGCCGCTCATGGCGCGCTCGGCGTTTTCGATCAGGCGCTTGACCATGTAGCCGCCGATGTAGCCCGCCTGACGGCTGGGCAGATCGCCGTTGTAGCCCTGCTTGAGGTTGATGCCAAGCTCGTTGGCGATCTCAAACTTCATGTTGTTCAGGGCCTGCTTGGCTTCGGGAACCATGGTGCGATTGGAACTGGTGGTGTTCTGCTGATTCTGATACATTTTTCCTTCACCTCATCAATGATTTGCGCTTCAGCGCATGGTGTTGCCTCCCTGGGAAGCCATCTGGCGTTCGGCCTGCTCGATCAGGCGCTTGACCATGTAGCCGCCCACGTAGCCGTTGTCCCTGGAGCTAAGGTCGCCGTTATAGCCCTGCTTGAAATTGATGCCCAATTCCTTGGCGATTTCGTATTTCATGCTGTCCAGGGCGGCGCGGGCCTGAGGCGCCTCGGGCCGGCTGCTCTTGCCGGTGCTCTGGCGGTTCACCATCCGTTGTTCACCTCCTCAAGTGGGTTCAACGCTATTTTGGCCCTGCGGGCTGAAAATACGCTGACAAATGTTTTCTTGGGAGGGAAACGAAGAAAAAAACGCCTTTTGCGCTTGACAAACGCCGCCCTTTGCGTATAATAGATGTCGATTCTTTTGGAAACCTATGCCGAAGACAGCGGGTTGGCGGCTACGGCCCCGTAAAACCTCCCCGCCGAGGTGTAAGGCGGGAGAAATCCCCTGCGACTTGTTCGCCCTTGCGCCTGCAAGGGTTTTCTTTTTGGAATCGCAGCTTTTCAAAAAGGAGGTGCAACCCCAATGAGCAAGAACATCGAGCTGAAAAAGCAGGTCGTCAGCGACATCGTCAAAAAGTTCCAGGATGCGCAGAGCGTGATCGTGGTCAAGTACAGCGGACTGACCGTGGAGCAGGTGACCGGGCTGCGCGCCCAGTTCCGCGCCAACGGCGTTGAGTACTGCGTGCTGAAGAACACCCTGGTGCGCCGCGCGCTCAAGGAGCTGAACATCGAAGGTCTGGACGAGGTGCTCAACGGCCCGTCGGCTTTCGCCTTCGGCATGAACGACCCCGTCAGCCCCGCCAAGATCATCAACGACTTCATCGTCAAGAAGAAGAGCGACGCCATCGAGATCAAGGCCGGCCTGCTGGGCACCGAGCCCATGAGCATGGAGCAGATCAAGGCCCTGGCCGAGATGCCCAGCCGCGAAGTGCTCCTGGCCCGCTTGGTCGGCAGCCTGCAGAGCAGCATCGCCAGCTTCGTGCGCGTGCTGGACGCGATCGCCAAGAAGGACTCCGAGGCCGCTCCCGAAGCCTGACAGGCTTCCCATTCCCCGCGCAAGCTAACCGAAAACCGATGATAGAATGGAGGCTATTCACATGACTCACGAGGAATTTATTGCCGAGATTGAGAAAATGACTGTGCTTGAGCTCAACGACCTGGTCAAGGCCCTGGAAGAGAAGTTCGGCGTGTCCGCCGCCGCCGCTGTTGTGGCTGTGCCCGGTGCCGCCGGCGCCGCCGCTCCCGCTGAGGAAGAAAAGACCGAGTTCGACGCCATCCTGAAGGATGCCGGCAGCGAGAAGATCAAGGTCATCAAGGTCGTGCGCGAGCTGACCGGCCTGGGCCTGAAGGAAGCCAAGGAATTCGTGGAATCCGCTCCCAAGACCATCAAGGAAGCCGCTTCCAAGGAAGAGTGCGAGAAGATCAAGGCCAAGCTGGCCGAGGTCGGCGCGACTGTCGAAATCAAGTAATTTCCCAGACGTAGACAAGCGCCCGGAACGCCGTATGGCATTCCGGGCGCTTTTTCTATGCCCTGCCGGCAAAGCGCCTATTTGAGCGCCCTGAGCATGGCGGTGTGACCGTCGCCCTCAAGGAAGCCCACCAGCTCCACGCTGCCAAATCCCGCTTCGCGCAGGCATTGCATCTCATGCGCCAAGGTGAGCGGCGTATCGAAGTGAACAAAGGCGTCCGCCGGCACGTTGTCCCGCGCCCGCCTGCGCGCGCATTCGTCCATGGCCGCATCCTCCATGGCCTGCGACGTGGCTATGTAGTCGCATTCCAGATAGCATCCGCCGGGCTTGAGCGCGCGGCGGAGCTTCTCAAACAGCTCTGTTTTCTGCGCGGCGGGCCAGTGATGCAGCGTTTCAAAGGAAACGGCCGCGTCGAAGCGGCTGTCGCCCAGATCGCAGGCGAAATAGTCCGCGCACAGCAGCGTGAGCCGCCTCCCGGCATGCTTGCGGGCAAGCCGGCCCAGCATATCGGGCGAAAGATCGATGCCCGTCACCGCCAGGCCGGGAAAGCGTTCAAAGATGCGGTCCAGCTCCAGGCCCGTGCCGCAGCCCAGGTCCAGCAACGTCTCCGCGCCGGGCGGCAGAAGCGAGGCCATCCAGCGGTAGTGCTCACGCCAGCGCGCCATGTGGGCTTCATAATCTCCCACGCGCGCGTCAAAGAAAGCCCTCATGCCCTCCAGCGGCTCGTCACGGGTGGTCTCCCGCCACGCCTCCCATTCCCGAAACGCTTCGTCCATACCTTATGCCTCCGCATTCAGCGCCGCGAGGCGCTCTTCCATTTCCCCGCGGCATTGGCAGAAAGGCGTGATGGGCGCAGGGGAAGGGTCGAAATCGTTGAGCTGCTTGACCATCCAGACCGACGTCAGCCATTGGCCGTGCTTGTAGCCGCTGGAGGTGAGGCGCGCCGCCTCGGCAAAGCCGAAGGCGCGGTGCAGGGCCAGGCTTGCCTCGTTGGTGGAGGTGATGACGGCCAGGACCTGCCGGAAGCCCTGCCGCGCGAGAAAGGGCAGGAGCGCCTCATAGAGCCTGCGGCCAACGCCTGCGCGGCGCGGCGCATCGGGGGCGAGAAAGATGGTCAGCTCGGCAAAATAGCGATAGCCCGTCTGCGGACGGAAGGACTCGGCGCAGGCATAGCCCAGAAAGCGGCCCGTTTCGTCCTCCGCGATCAGCCAGGGGTAGGTTTCCAGCTGTTTTTGGATTTCTCCGGCGCGCTCCTCCACGCTGGGGTTGATCTCGTTGAAGGTGGCGGTGGAGGCGATCACGTAATGGCCGAAGGTCTCATGGATGAGCCGCGCGTCCTGGGGCGCGGCGATGCGAAGGCGGATGTTCATTTTCCGCCGCCTCCTTCCTGAATGATCTGGGCGACGTCCTCGGGCGTGAGGCCGATGATGAGGGTCTTGAAGTTGGTATAGGTCACAAGTCCCGCAGGCGCATTGGCGGATTTTTTCACGTACTTGCGCCGGGTGTAGTCCACCGGCAGCTGGGGGTGATTGCGCCCCTTGCTGAAATAGGCGGCCAGCTTGGCGGCGTAGAGCAGCGTTTCGTCCGACGGTTCGCTCTCTGTGCGGATCAGCACATGCGACCCCGGGATGCCCTGCGCGTGCAGCCAGGTTTCGCCGCCGCGCGCGTGCAGGGTGAGCCGGTCGTTTTGCAGCGAGTTTTTGCCGACCTCAATCACGGTGCCGTCGGGGGCGGCAAAGCGGCAGGGCTTGCCCTCCGGCAGCTTTTTGGGCTTGCCGCCGCGCCCCCGCGAGGGCTCGGGCCGAAGAAAGCCCGCCTGCGAAAGCACGTAGCGCACCTCGCCCAGATCGGCGGTGGTTTCGCACTTGTCCAGGTCGTCCAGCGCGTTTTCCAACAGCGCAAGATCCCGCTCGATGGTGACGAGCTGTTCGCGCGCGTACTGCTCGGCCACCTTGGCCTTGCGGTATTTTTTGTAGTAGCTCTGCGCGTTCTGTGAGGGGGTCAGGCGTGTGGAGAGGGGAATGTCCACTTCCGGGCAGCCTTCCTCATAGTAGTTCTGCACCGTCACGCTGGACACGCCCCGTCCGATCAGATGCAGATTGGCGGTCAGCAGGTCGCCAAAGACGCGGTCCTGTTCGGCCAGGTCGCTCTGGCGGATGGAATCGAGCATGATGGCCTTTTTCTTCTCCGTGCGCTCCAGCGCGCTCTTGATATGCCGCTGCAGGCCGGCGCTCTTCTGCTGCATGCGCGCGCGCAGGTCGCGCCCCAGATAGAAGGCGTCCATGGCCGCGCACAGGCTGGGCATGGCCTTCTGGCGCTCCGCTGCAAAGGTGCGGTAGGGGAAGGGAAAGAAATCAACCGCCATCCCCGCCTCGTCATAGAGCGCCACGGGCGCGGCGGGAATGTCCCGCAGCGCCTGAACCAGCCGGGGCGAAAGCGCGCCGAGATCCAGTTCGCTCACGGGAGCGGCGGCGTCCGCGCCCACCTGGGCGCAGATCTCCCGGGCGCACACGCTGGCCATGCCCGCGACGCAGGCCATCAGCCCCTTGGCCAGCGTGCCCCCCTGCGCGGTCAGCCGCGCGGTCAGAGCGTCCGGCGTGAGGTTTTCCGGGGCCAGCTTGTCCTGCTGGGGCGGAAGCTGGTACATGCCGCCGGGCTGCACGGTGCGCACGCGGCTCATCTCGCTGTTTACGTGGCGGATGGCATCGATGATCACCCCGTCCTCCCGCACCAGCGTCAGGTTGGAGTGGCGGCCCATCACCTCCAGATAGAGCGTTTTTTCCACGGAATCGCCCAGCTCGTCCAGGCAGTCAAAAGCGATGGTCAAAATGCGGTCGCCGGCCACCTGCCCGACATCCTTCACGCGCGCGCCCAAAAGGTGCTTGCGCATGAGCATGCAGAACATCGGCGGCTCGGCAGGGTTCTCATAGGCCTGGGCGGTCAGCTGGGCGCGCGCCTGGTTGGCGTTGGCGCTCAAAAGCAGCCTGTGGTTGCCCCCGCCGCTGCGTATGAGCAAAACCAGCGCGTCACGCTCGGGCTGATTGACCTTGTCCACCCGTCCGCCCCGGAGCGCGGAAAGCAGCTCGCGGCGCATATACGACAGGGTAAAGCCATCCATCGGCATGGCCCAAACCCCTCCTTTACTCAAAAGCATGGATGGATGATAGCACAACAAGCAAAAAAGCGCAATCATGCGCGCATGTCCGCCAAGCCCCCGGCATACCTTTTGAGTGCAATCACTGCGTGAGGAGTGGAAGAGGCATGAAGATCAAACGGGCCGATATTGAGCGTATCCTGATTTTGTGCGCGGCGGCGCTGGTGGTGGTGCTGGCCCTGCGCAGCAACGACCAGACCACCTCGCAGGTGCTGGTGGAGCAGACGGCAATTCCCATCGAGCAGACCCTCGCCCAAGAGGACACGGTGTCCACCGTGGTTTTCTATGAGGACGGCGACGGCTATCTGGTGCCCGTGACGCGCCAGGTGCCCAAGACCGACGGCATCGCCAAGGCCACGCTCGCGCTGATGGTCAAGGACGCGGAAAACGACATGCAGGCTGCAAGGCTGGGCCTGCGCACGGTCATCCCCGAGGGAACGACCTTCGACATCGATATCAGCGAGGGGCGCGCCAACGTCAATGTCAGCAAGGAAGCGCTGAACTGCATCGACGCGCGGCAGGAAAGCCTCATGGTGGACGCCATCACCAACGCGCTCACCTGCTTTTCCACGGTGGAGGAGGTGACCCTGGAATTCGACGGGCAGAAGCGCAGCAAGCTCACCTACGGCACCGATGTGAGCGGCGTGTTTACCGGCGGCAACCTGAACCTGGAAAGCGTGGAGACCTTCTCCGAGGATGCGGGGCTGGTGCAGCTGTACTTCCCGTCGCAGACGGGACGGCTGCTGGTGCCCGTGACGCGCGCCGTGTTCAGCGACGCGGACCCGACCACGGCCGTACTGGAGCTGGCCAAGGGTCCGCAGGATGACAGCGGTCTGGAACGCGCCCTGCCGGAAAACTGCGGCGTGAAATCCGTCACCATGAAGGACGGCGTGGTGACCGTCAATTTCTCCAAGGAATTCAAGCAGGCCATGGAAAGCTCCGACGGCGGCCAGCAGGCGGTGCGCGCCATCCTGTTCACCTGCTCGCAGTTTCCGGGTGTGAAAAAGGTCGAGGTGCAGGTGGAGGGGGAAAAGCTCGAAGCCCAGCCCGACGCGGCTACGACCTTCATCAACGCCGAGGAAGAGGTCATCGCCCAGTACCCCGGCGTGGTGGAGCTGGACTAATGGCTGGACTTTTCCTTCGCGCCCATGTATAATGCCATGGGAGCCGCGCGGCAGCGTCAGCCCGCGCGGCTTTTCAGCATGTTTGACAAAGGAGCGACCGGCATGGAGCGCATCGATGGGCGCGGGGACGCGCAGCCCCGCCAACTGACCCTTGTACCCAATTTTGTGGAGACGGCGGATGGCAGCTGCCTCATCACCGCGGGCAAGACCCGCGTCATCTGCACCGCGAGTGTGGAGGAGGGCGTGCCGCCGTTCCTGCGCGGCGAGGGGCGCGGCTGGGTGACGGCCGAGTACGCCATGCTGCCCGCATCCACCGGGCGGCGCAAGGCGCGCGACGGGATCAAGAAGGATGGCCGCGGCGTGGAGATTCAGCGGCTGATCGGCCGGTCGCTGCGGCAGGCGGTGGACATGCGCCTTTTGGGCGAGCGCACCATCACGCTGGACTGCGACGTTTTGCAGGCCGATGGCGGCACGCGCACGGCGTCCATCACGGGCGCTTATGTGGCGCTGGTGATGGCGGTGCACAAGCTTATGCAAAACGGGCTGATTGACAAAAACCCCATCATCGCGCAGGTGGCGGCCATCAGCGTGGGCGTGGTGGACGGGCGGCCCATGCTGGATCTGTGCTATCAGGAGGACAGCCGCGCCCAGACCGATATGAACCTGGTGATGAACCAGCGGGGCGAGTTCATCGAATTGCAGGGCACGGGCGAGGGAAGGCCCTTTACCAACCGGGAGCTGAACCGGCTTTTGGACCTGGGCCGCGCGGGCGTGCGCGCCATGATGCGCGCCCAGCGCGAGGCGCTGCGCGGCATGGGCGAATGGCTCCTGCCCCCGCGCCGCGTGGTGGTGGCCAGCGGCAACGCGCACAAGCTCAAGGAGCTGGGCGACATCTTCGGCGGCTTGGTGGAGCTCGTCAGCATGAAGGACGCGGGCTTTGAGGGCGATATCGAGGAAAACGGAACCACCTTCGAGGAAAACGCCGTCATCAAGGCGGAGGCCGTCTCTCGCGCTACGGGCCTGCCCGCGCTGGCGGACGACAGCGGCCTGAGCGTGGACGCGCTGGACGGCGCGCCGGGCGTGTACAGCGCGCGCTACGCGGGCGACCATGGCAACGATCAGGCCAACAACGACCTGCTGCTCAAAAATATGGAGGGCGTTACCAACCGCGCCTGCCGCTTCGTGTGCGCCATGGCGCTGGCCCTGCCGGGGGAGGAGACGCGCGTCCTGCGCGGCGAGTGCCCGGGCGAGCTGCTTTATCAGCGCGCGGGCGAGGGCGGCTTCGGCTATGACCCGCTGTTTCGCTACCATACGGGCAAGACCTTTGCCGAGATGACCGAGAAGGAAAAGAACGCCGTCAGCCACCGCGCCGTGGCCGCCGGGAAGATGCGCGGCGTGCTCATGGAGGCGCTGTGAGCATGAAGCGGGTGATTGCGCTTTCCGATTCCCACGGGGACAGGGCGGGCCTGCGCACCGCGGTGGAGCAGGCCCTGCGCGTGGGGCCCGTCTACGCGGCGGCCTTTCTGGGCGACGGGCTTTCGGACTTTGCCGCCGTACAGCCGCTTTTGATGGAGGCCGGCGCGCTGTGCCATGCGGTGCGCGGCAACAACGACTGGGGCAGCAGTGAGGAACGGGCCGTCTCCTTTCTGGTCAACGGCGTGCGTTTCTACGCCTGCCACGGCCACGAGTGGCACGTCAAGTATGGGCTGGACCGCCTGTATTACGCCGCGATGGAATGCCAGGCGCAGGTGGCGCTCTACGGCCATACGCATCATGCCCAGATCGATCTGGAGCGCGGCATGTACCTCATCAACCCCGGCGCGGTCTGCGACCGGTTCGGCGGAGGCGTGGCCTATGCCGATATCCGCGTAGCCGACAACGGCGGCGTGCGCGTGAGCCTGTGCAAATGGGAATAGGAAGCGGGAGGGCGTGCCCGATGGGGCCGTCCTCCCCTTTTTTCGCCTCGGATACGCAGGGGCTTTCCGGCTCCTGGAAAAAATTTTTCCGCCCCTATTGACACGCGTTCAGGTTCGTGCTATCCTTCCAGTCGGAAATCCGATTAAAAAAGTCGGGATTCCGAAAGGAGCGCGGAATGAAGCTATCCACCCGGGGCAAATACGGCCTGTACGCCATGTACTACCTGGCCGCCCATGCGGGCGAGGGGCCGCTCCCGCTGCAGAGCATCTCCACGATGGGCGGCGTGCCCAAGCAATATTTGGAGCAACTTCTGGGCAACCTTCGCCGTGCGGGGCTGGTAAGCACCGTGCGCGGGGCGCAGGGGGGCTACCAGATCGCAGCTGCGCCGGAAAACGTAACCCTGCGCGATATCATCGACGCGGTGGAGGGTCCCATCGAGCTCAGCGAGTGCGCCTCGGCCGACAACACATGCCGGAAATCCGGCACCTGCCCGGTACGTTGGGTCTGGCAGCATGTGACCGACAGCATCAACACGGAGCTGGAAAAGATCAAACTCAGCGATATGCTTACCCAG
>USFL01000026.1 GCA_900553905.1 uncultured Eubacteriales bacterium
CACGCCGCCAGCGTTCGTCCTGAGCCAGGATCAAACTCTTATGTTTAATTCCTGTTTACGCTCCAGATTTCTCTGGCTCGCAATTCACTCAATTCATTGACTGCTTGCGTTCTTGCTTTCCTATCTCTTGCTCTGTATCGTTTTCAAGGTTCGTTGCTCTCAAGCGAGCTTGTCTATATTACCACAGACCGGGCATCGTGTCAACATCTTTTTTCAATTTTTTCGATTTTTTTGCCGGCCGATTTCAGCGGAGCCGCCGCTCCCTCCCGCGCTGATGAACGCAGTGTAAATTCGCTTTTTCCGTGCTGCTTCCACCCCGGTTTTATGGTATACTGAATCTGTATATTCTTTTGCACTCATCTGTCGAATCCGGGCGAACAGTTTTTTGCCCGCTCGACACCATTCCCGCAAACCTGTCATGGCAGCCTGTCCCATCCGCGAGGTATGATAGGGACAAGCCCGTCGCGACAGCCGCATGCCGCCGCGGGCGGCAGAACAGGAGTACCCCTTGGCCAAGGAAAAGACCTGCTATGTCTGCGCCTCCTGCGGCTATGAAACCGCGCGCTGGCTGGGCTGCTGCCCGGACTGCGGCGAGTGGAACACCTTTGAGGAGCGCAAAACGGTAACCCCAACCCCTGTTGCCAGCAAGACCGCCGAGAAGGCGGCCCGGTATCAGACCACCCAGAAAAGCGAAGCCATCCCGCTAAGTCAGGTGCAGGAGCGCCCCATGCCCCGGTCCTCCACAGGCAATGAGGAGCTGGACCGCGTGCTGGGAGGCGGTCTGGTGCCGGGCAGCGCCATCCTCATCGGCGGAGACCCCGGTATCGGCAAAAGCACGTTGCTTTTGCAGGTGGCAGGAAGTCTCAGCCAGCAGTGCCGCGTGCTCTATGTCAGCGGCGAGGAAAGCGCGCACCAAATCAAGATGCGCGCCTCGCGCATCGGCGTGCCGCAGGATACGCTCTACGTGCTCACCGAGAACGACGTGGAAAGCGTGCTGGAAAAATGCGGCCGGATGCAGCCCGACGTGCTCGTCATCGATTCCATCCAGACCATGGTGTCCCAGGACAGCGCCAGCGCGCCGGGAAGCGTTTCCCAGGTGCGCCAGAGCGCGGGCGCGATCGTACGCTTCGCCAAGGAGACGGGCACCTCGGTGTTCATCGTAGGGCACGTTACAAAGGAAGGAAGCCTCGCGGGGCCGCGCGTGCTGGAGCACATGGTGGACGCGGTGCTCTACTTCGAGGGGGACCGCCAGCACGAATACCGGCTGCTTCGCGCGGTGAAAAACCGCTTTGGTTCGGTCAACGAGCTGGGCGTGTTTGAAATGCGCGCCGAGGGGATGGTTCCCGTGACCAATCCCAGCGAAAGCCTGCTCAGCCAGCGCGCCCGCGGCATCAGCGGAAGCGTGGTGCTGTGCACGCTTCAGGGCAGCCGTCCCATCCTGTGCGACCTCCAGGCCCTGGCATCCCGCTCGTTTTACACCGTGCCCAAACGCACGGTGGGCGGCATGGATTCCAGCCGTGTGGCGCTGCTCCTGGCGGTGATGGAAAAGCGCGCCGGCAAGAAGCTGTTCGATCAGGACGTGTACATCAACGTGGCGGGTGGTCTGGCCCTGAGCGACCCCGCGGCCGATCTGGCCGTATGCGTGGCCGTGGCCTCCAGCCTGATGGGTTTTACCCTTTCCCCCACGCTCAGCGTCATGGGCGAGGTGGGCCTCTGCGGCGAGGTCCGCCCCGTGGCGCAGGCCGAGCGGCGCGTGGCCGAGTGCGTGCGCCTGGGCTTTACGGAGATCCTTTTGCCCCGGCAGAACCTCAAGCGCCTCCGTCCCATCGACGGAGTACGAATGACGGGCGTGGACACGCTGATGCAGGCCCTCGCCGTCGTCGGCTGACCTTTTTCTACATCTAATAGTCAGAACCAAAAGGCAGGTTGTATAGCATTATGAAGAACAAAACAGTGGAAAAGCTGATGCGCTTTCTCATCACGCTCCTTGGGGCGGGTATCGGGGCGGCGCTGGCGGCGCTGATTTTGCCGCTGTTCTCGCGCTGGTATCCCCTCTCCCCCTATGCGCCCATCGCGCTGTATGCGGCGCTGTGCCTGATCGGCGCCGCCGTGTGCTTCGCCTTTTCCAGTGCCATCATCGGCCGTACCATGAAGCTGATCACGGCCATTGAACGCCGGTGGGACGCGATGCCCACCCAGCAGATCGTGCTGACCTCCATCGGGATGATCATGGGGCTGGTGGTGGCCGCCCTGATCACCCAGCTCATCCTTTCGGCGGGCGCGAGCCTGATCACCATCAGCTTCAGCGCGCTGACCTATGTGGTGCTGGGGTACGTGGGGCTGCGAATCGGCTTTCACCGCTACCGCGGCGGGAAGTCTCCGCGCATGCGCCGGCATCTGCGCCGCGCCGCCGAGGCCGGCATCCTGGATGACGCGGACCTGCTCATGGCCGATGAGGGCGGGGAGGAAGAGACGGATGACGTCCCGACCGCACAGCCGTCCCGCAAATACCTGGACACCTCGGTCATCATCGACGGGCGCGTGGTGGACATCGTCAAGACCGGCTTTCTAGAGGGCGAAATCGTGGTGCCGCAGTTTGTGCTGGCGGAGCTGCGCCACATCGCCGACAGCGGCGACAGCCTGCGCCGCGCGCGGGGCCGCCGGGGGCTGGATGTGCTGGCCAAGCTGCAAAAGGAGTTGAAAACGCCCATCGTCGTGGACGAGACGGATTATCCCGATCTGGAGGAGGTAGACGTCAAGCTCCTGCGCCTGTGCCGGGACAAGGGCGGCACCGTGGTCACCAATGACTACAACCTCAACAAGGTGGCGGGCGTGACCGGCCTGCGCGTGCTCAACATCAACGACCTGGCCAACGCTCTCAAGCCCATGCTCATGGCCGGGGAAGAGCTCACCGTGCAGATCGTGCGGGAGGGCAAGGAGCCAGGCCAGGGCGTGGCCTATCTGGATGACGGCACCATGATCGTGGTGGAAAACGGCCGCCGCTATGTGGGCGAGACCGTGACCGCCGTAGTGACCACCGTACTCCAGACCAGCGCCGGGCGCATGATCTTCACCCGGCTCAAGCCCGCGGATGAAAAGGCCGGCTGAATCCCGTCCCAAAGCGCAGTTCTCCCGGAGGCCGTTAGGCCTCCGGGAGAACGCTTTTATTCGATGGGCGCGTAACCGCCCAAAAGCTCGGGATGGAAGCGCATGCTGTCCTTCTCCGTGATCTGACGAATCACCCGGCAGGGAACGCCCGCCGCCAGCGAAAAGGGCGGTATGTCGCGCGTGACCACGCTGCCCGCGCCGATCACGCAGCCGTCCCCGATCGTCACCCCGCCGGTCACCACCACATTGGCCCCCAGCCATACGTCGTTGCCGATGGTCACAGGCCTTGCGTAGCACAGATGCGCGGGCTGTCCATCCGGACCGAGCATCTGCCGGCGCTCGCCGGGAAGCAGCGGATGCACGGGCGTAACGATGGTCACATTGGGACCGCAGTTCACATCGTCCCCGATGGTCACGCGCGCATCGTCCTGGATGGTCAGGTTGAAGTTGCCAAAAAACCGCTTGCCGATGGTCGTGTGGGTGCCGTAGTGGAACTGCACCGGCCCCTGAATGAAGCCATCCTCGCCCATAGCGCCCACGATCTGCCGAAGCAGCGCCGCGCGAGTTTCCACATCATCCTCAAAGGTCTGATTATACCGCAGGCACAGGTTGTGCGTGCGCAGCTTGATGTCCCGCAGCTCCTCGGCGCCCGGCCGGAACAGCAGCCCCTGAAAGATGCGTTCCTCCTCCGTCATCCAAAACCGCCTCCCGTCTGCCGCCATTGTAGCAGACGGGAGGCGGCGTTTCAAGGGGTCATTTCCAGACGGATAGCCGCGCGCGTTACAACCGTTTCCAGAAAGCGCGCGTCATGCTCGACCACCAGCAGCGTGGGCGCATACCGCAAAATGAGCTCCTCCACCTGCCGCCGGCTCAAAACGTCGATATAGTTCAGCGGCTCGTCCCATACGTAGAGATGCGCGGGCGTGCACAGGCTCCTGGCCAGCAGCAGCTTCTTTTTCTGCCCCTGGCTCCATTCGCTCAGATCCCGCTCAAAATGCTCCCGGCTCATGTCCATGTTGCGCAGAATCGCCTTGAACAGCGTTTCATCCAGCCCGCTCTGCCGAATGAAGTCCCGCATGCCGCCACGAAGGTCCTCCGCCTCCTGCGGCACGTAGGACACCACCAGCCCGGAGGCGATGCTCACCTTGCCTTCCAGCGCTCCGCCCACGCCGCACAGCGCCTTGAGCACGCTGCTCTTGCCCGCGCCGTTGGGGCCGGTCAGCGCCACGCGGTCGCCCCGGCGGATGTCAAAACGCAGCCCCTCGCAGACGGTGCGCCCGCCGTAGCGCACGGCGCCGTCCTCCACCCGCACCAGCGTCTCCTTGGGATGGCGCAGCACCGTCAGCTTTAGCTCGCCCACACGTTCCACGTTGTGAAGCAGTCCGCGCTTTTCCTCCACGGCGCGCTCGCGGCGGCGCAGCGTGGAGGTGGAGCGCTTCATCATGGCCGCGCTTCGCGCCCCTATGTAGCCCCGGTCCACCGCCGCCGTTTCGCTGGGCGAAACGTGAAACTTGCCCTTTTCGCACCGGTCGCTCCACCTGGCCGCGCGGCGCGCGCTCTCCTCCAGCCGCGCAATGTCGCGCCTAAGATCCTCGTTGCGCGCCTCCTCCCAGGCGTTCTGCCGGTCGAAGCGCTCCTGCCAGGCGTCGTAATCGCCCTGCATCACCCAGGCGTCGCTTCGGTTGAGTGCCAGCACATGGTCCACGCAGCCGTTGAGAAAGGTGCGGTCATGGCTGACCAGCAGAAAGCCGTCCTTGCGCCGGAGATAGCGCGCCACCAGCTCGCGCCCGTGCGCGTCCAGATGGTTGGTCGGCTCGTCGATCAGGGGATAGGCATCCTCCCGCGCAAACAGCGCGCTGAGCAGCGCCTTGGTCTGCTCGCCCCTGCTAAGTGTGGAAAAGGGACGCTCCAGCGCCTCCTCCCCCACGCCCAGCAGCTTCCATTCCCGCAGAATCTGCCATTCCTCCGCACCGGGCGCCGCCTGCCTGAGCACCTCTAGGGCCGTAAGCGAGGCATCCGCCACCTCATAGGGGAAATACGCCGCCTCCAGCGGCAGGTCGATTGCGCCCTCAAAGGACATGCGCCCTGTCATCAGGCGAAGCAGCGTGGTCTTGCCTCGCCCGTTGCGGCCGATCAGCCCCAGCCGCCAGCCGGTGTCCAGATTCAGGTTCAGATGTTCAAAAATGGGCTCGCCGCCCGGATAGGCAAAGGTAAGATCTCGGATGGACAGCTGCATTTCCGGCTTCTCCTTTCCAAAAGGGGAAGGGCAAAAAAGCGCAGCAAAAAGGAGCCTTCCGGCTGCGCCCGTCTGCCATGGCAAAGCCGTCCCCGCCTGCGCGGGAACCTGCTTGCACCTTCCCCGTCCATCAACGCATGAGCGGGTTTCCGGCAGACTTATTTGCGCATCCTTTCAACTCCCTTTGCTATTTAGGATATCGCTATTATACCATGCCGCAGCCGTTCTGTCAAAACGCGTTTGTGCTGGTCAGCAGGTAGTGCAGGTAGTACACCGAAGAATAGGCATGCCACAGGAACAGGCCGCCCACCGCGGCGTAGCCCAGCCCACGCGCGGAGCGAAGCGCGCCCGCCCTAACGTCCGCCGGGAAGGTGCGCAGAAACACGCCCGTCATCACCACCCACAGGAAGTATGAGCTGCTGTTAGCCGCCCAGGTGAAGTTGCCGTGACCCTCGCGCATGCCCGTCTCCCGGAAGGCCATCGCCTCCAGCACGCTGAAGGCGGTCATCAGCAGCGCCAGCACCACCAGCCGGTCCTTGAACATCCCTTTGCGGTAGCAGGCGATCACGGCCATGAGCGGGCAGGCGGACATCATCAGCGTGTTTCGCACGGCTACCCAGGCGGTTTCCGCCGTGATGCCGATCTCCACGCCGCTGGTGAACTCCACCACCACGCCCGTATAATACAGATAGCTCAGCAGGAAATACCCCACCGAGGGCAAAAACGCCAGCACAATCTGCCCGAAGTAACGCCACTGGCGCGGGCGGCGCAGCACCTCGACCAAGTACATCACAAACGCGGCGGGCAGCAGCGCCTGCATGAACGTGGGCTTGCACGCCACGCTCCCCATGCACAGAACCGCCAGCGCCACGATCTTCCACCAGGGCAGCAGCACCCGCTCATTTCCCGCCTCCGCCTGCCGCGCAAACTCGTACCAGCAGTGCGCAAGCCAGGGCATCACCAGCATCATGGCCGCCGTCACGGTCTGCTGGGTGGGATTGTGCCACACATTGGGCGAACCCACGCCGCGATACACCGCGTCGGACACGGACATGACCAGCACGCCCGTCACAATCATCAGAAACGCGCTTAGCCCCAGCACCGCCCAGCGGTTGGCCCGCTCGCCCGCCATCGCCCCCACCAGCCAGTAGGTCAAAAGGAAGGTTATCCCCTTGCACAGCGCGCATACGCCCGCGGCGGCATGCCCAAGCGGCACGCCCAGCTGATAGAGGGCGCTGACCGCGATATGCCACACGGGATAGGACAGGCGGCTGGTGATGGAATGCAGATCGGTAAAGTCGAAATCATGCGCGATCATCGCGTGGATATAGAGATCGGCGTTCTCGTAGGCAAATTCCCGCAGGAACATGATATAGGCGCCCGCAAACACCAGCGCCAGCACAATCAGCGCCGGCGCGTTGAAGGCGCGGCCCTTCCAAACCGTTTTCCCGGATACCACGGGGTCATGCGTCATTGGCAGAATCTCCTTCTCTGGGGCCGGATGCCCGCGCCTGCGCGCAGGGGCTGGCGGACCGGTCAACCCTTGGCGGTATAGCGGCGCTGCTTGATGCGGTCCAATCCCTTTTGCCCCAGCAGCCGCCGCGCCAAATCGAACAGCTTCTGCTGTGAGAAATACGCGTCGTCGGGCGTAGGCGGCGCTTCCAGAATGCGCTGCCACTGCGCCGGATCGACGTCCAGCTTCTTGAGGATGTAGCTTTCATCCTCCTTCTGCTGTTCAAGGGGATAGGGCGGCTTTTCCAGCTCGGCCAGCGCCTCGTCGCGGGTCATCTCGCCGTTGAGGATCAGGCAGCTCAAATGCGCGCGCCGCTTGTCGTAGCCGAACTTGCGGGGCAGGTAGACGCTCTGAAAATACTTGGTGAACCGGCTTTCAAAATGCTTGCCGCCGTAGTACTCCCAGCCGAACTCGCGCGAGAGGGTTTCAATGGCTACCTTTTTGCTGTAGGGCACGTAGTTGAGCAAATTGATCTTGGTGACGCCCGGCAGGCCCATCCATGCCTCCCACAGCGACAGGACGGGGTACTTTTTCAGGCTCTTGCCCCGCCCGTGTTTGCGGTAAATGCTCTTGAGGTGCCAGGCGTCGCGGTAGGTGTGCTGCAGGCTGAAAGGCGCGTCCGCGCCCTCGGTGGCGATGTTGCTTCCATTCAATATATACCGGACCCGGTACTTGCGCGCCATCTGATAAATGGCCGCGCAGAACAGGTGATCCTGCGGCACGTCCAGATTGGCCACGCCGCTGAGCAGATAGGCGCGCTGGAGCTCCTTCATCGTGGGCCAGTCCATCACATAGGTATGGAGCTGCACGTTCAGCTTCTGGCACATCTTCTCGATGTTACGCACGGCCACCTCGCTGTTCCAGCCGCTGTCCACATGCACGGCCAGCACGCGCAGGCCCAGCCGGTTAGCTAGATAGAGCATGTAGGCGCTGTCCACCCCGCCGGAGAGGCCCAGGATGCAGTCATAGTCCAGGTCGCGGCTGCGCTCCTTCATCACCCTGACGGTGCGCTCCAGCTCCTTTTCGCTCTCGCCGGGACGGTAACCGCTTTGCGCGCGCACCTCTTCGTACCGCCTGCAGAAGGAACAGACGCCCGCCTCATCAAAGGTGATCGCCGGGTCGGTCGAGTCCATCACACAGCGCGTGCAAACCTTGTCATCCTGCGGCATATCCGCACCCTCCCTGCAAAGTTTCGTCCCGTGTATCATATCATTCCCGGCAGGGAGGTGTCAATTCCGGCGCGAAGCGGCTCCCTTGTCGGAATCTTAGCGGCCAAACGCCCATCGCGCCCCACCTGCCTATTTACATGAGATATGATATATGTTACAATAGAAAAGCAAGATATGGTGCGTTTGTGAATAACCCAATCTCGGACCATCCGTCGGCGGTGCAGCCGGCGATGAGTAAAAATCAAACAAGGAGGAACCCAGTCCATGAAAAAGCTCCTGGCGACCCTTTTAGCCCTCTTGATGCTGTGCGGCATGTCCGGCGCAGTGGCGGAAAATGCCGACATCACCGGCAAAGTTATCATCTACACCTCCATGTATCAGGACATCTGCGACATGATGAGCGAAGCGCTCAAGGCCCAGTTCCCCAACGCCGAAATCGAATTCTTCCAGGGCGGCACGGGCACCCTGCAGACCAAGGTCGCCGGCGAGATGGAAAGCGGCAAGCTGGGCTGCGACATGCTCATGGTCGCCGAGCCCGCCTACTCTCTGGAACTCAAGGAGGGCGGCTGGCTGCATCCCTACCTGACCGAAGCCCGCAACAACATGCGCTTCCCCTACGACGAGGAAGGCTACTGGTACTGCGTGCGCGTGTGCACGATGGGCTTTGCCTACAATCCCGAAATGTACTCCAAGGAGGAGATCCCCACCTCCTATGAGGCGTTTGCCTATGACGAGCAGTTCAAGAACACCCTGTCCATGTCCAATCCGCTGACCAGCGGCACCGCCATGGCGACCATCGTGGGCCTGCTGGACAAGTTCGGCGAGGACTACTTTGTGGCGCTGGGCAATCAGAACGTGATGATCGAGAGCGGCTCCTCCGCGCTTGCCAAGCTGGAAACCGGCGAGTGCTCGGTGGTTATGATCCTTGAGGAGAGCGTGCTCAAAAAGCGCGAGGAGGAAGGCTCCACGCTGGAGTGGTTCATCCCCGACGACGGCAACGTCCTCATCCCCTCCACGGTCATGACCGTTGCGCCCGAGAAGAGCGCCAACAACAACGTGGCGGCCTGCGAGGCCATCACCGACTGGCTCCTGTCCGAGGAAGGCCAGAGCTATATCGTCAAGGGCTGGATGCACAGCGTCCTGACCGACTACCCCACCGAGCCCTATGACGGCAAGCCCACCCAGGAGCTGATGGACACCAACATCGAAGTCGACTGGGAGAAGTGCTACACCGAGCGCGACTCCATCCGCGCTCTGTTCCAGGAGAACGTGACCGTCGAGTAAGCAAAAACCTTGGACGGGGGCGGGATGAGCCCGCCCCCGTACCCCATCCATCCATGCCTTGGGGAGGTCCAGTATGGCACAACAAACCGCGCCCGTCAAATCCGCCTTGTCGCAAAGGCGCTTTTATTTCGACGTCAAATGGCTGATTATCCTCGTCATTGTGGCGTTTCTGCTGGTGTTCCAGGTATTCCCGCTGCTCTACATGCTCTATAAGGCCTTCTTCCCGGAATCCACGTTCTCACTGTCGACATTTACGCGCCTGTATACCTACGAAATGAACTGGGGGGCGCTTTGCAATACGCTCATCGCCGCCGCGGCCACCATGGTGCTGGGCACGGTGCTGGCTTTTCCGCTGGCATGGCTGGTGGGCCGCACCAACATGTATGGCAAGAAGTTTTTCCGCAGCCTGTTCGTTCTGACCTACATGGTCCCGCCCTATCTGGGAGCCATGGCGTGGACCCGGCTGCTCAACCAGAACGCGGGTACCATCAACGTGTTCCTGCGCGGGCTCCTCAACATTGATGCCCGCACCGGTCCGCTCAACATCTACACCATCGCCGGCATGATCTGGGTGCTGACCACCTTCTACTATCCCTACGCCTTCATCACCATCTCCCGCGCCATGGAGAAGATGGACCCCTCTTTGGAGGAAGCGGCCCGCATCAGCGGCGCCTCGCCGCTCAAGACGGTGGCCACCATCACCCTGCCCATGATGACCCCCAGCCTCATCGCGGGCGCTTTGCTCGTGTTTGTGTGCGCGGCCAGCTGCTACGGCATCCCATCCATTGTGGGCGCGCCGGGCAAGGTGCACACCGTGACAACCCGCATCGTGGAGTACATGGGCCTGGGCCAGGCAGGCATCAACGACGCCACGGGTCTGGCGGTCTTTCTGATGATTATGGCCATCATCATCCTCTACATCTCCGACGTGGTGGTGGCGCGCAAGCAGTACATCACCGTGTCCGGCAAGTCCACCCGCCCCAACATCGTGGACCTGGGCCGCTGGCGGGGGCTTACCACGGCGCTGGTCAGCCTGTTTTCCATCATCGTGATCGTCATCCCCTTCATCACCATCGCCACCACCTCGGTCAAAAAGAATCTTGGCAAGGGGCTGTTTGAGGCCAACAACTTCACCACCATGCACTGGACCAAGATCTTCAGCCGCGACGACATCATCGAAAGCCTCATCAACTCCATCACCTTTGCTGCCGTCGCCGCCACCATCGGCATCATCATCTCCTTTACCATGGCCTACCTCCTGCAGCGCACGCGGGTCAAGGGGCGCAAGATTCCCGACTTCCTCATCACGCTGGGGTCCGGCACGCCCAGCGTGGTTATCGCCCTGGGCCTGATCATGACCATGAACGGCAAATTCGGCATCAACCTCTATAACACCGCCGCCATCATGATCATCGCCTACCTCATCAAGTACCTCATGATGGGCATGCGCACGGTGGTTTCGGCCATGAGCCAGATCCACGTGTCGCTGGAGGAAAGCTCCCAGGCGTCGGGCGCCGGGTGGCTTCGCACGATGTTCAAGGTCACGGTCCCGCTCATCTTCCCCTCCATCGCGGCGGGCTGGTTTTTGATCTTCATCCCGTGCTTCTATGAGCTGTCCATGTCCACCCTTTTGTACAGCCGCGATACGCAGGTCATCGGCTACATGCTGCATTACTACTGGACCTACACCAGCCAGCAGCAGGCCTCGGCGATGGCGTTCGGCATTTTGCTGGTGGTCGTGGCGCTCAACTTCATCCTCAACAAGC
>USFL01000027.1 GCA_900553905.1 uncultured Eubacteriales bacterium
CCTGCCCGCCTATGCCAAGGGCGTGCTGGGTGAGGCGGCCGTGTGCGACCGCCTTGCCGATGGGGGAATGGAGCTGCTGGAGCGGCGGTTCCGTTCCCCTTTTGGCGAAATCGACCTGGTGATGCTCGATGGGGATACGCTGGTCTTTGTGGAGGTCAAGCTGCGCACGCACGGCGGGACGGAGGCCGGGCAGGCCGCCGTGACGCCGCAGAAACGCCGCCGCCTGGTACAGGCCGCCCGCTGTTACCTGGGCGCGCACCCGGAGCACGCGGGCCGCTGCGTGCGCTTCGATGTGGTCACCGTGACGGGGGAGGGCGTGAGCCACGTCCCCGACGCTTTTTCCGGCGGTGAATGGTAGGCATTGACACCCTCTGTGCAAAATGGTATGATGCAGGTAATCCGAACTGCGAACAGAACTGAGGTGCCGTGTTTGATGAAGATTCTCAACTATGGGTCCATGAACATCGACAACGTCTATTCCGTCGAGCATATGGCCAGGCCGGGTGAAACCATCCTGGCGACGGGCCGCGGCGTCTTCTGCGGCGGCAAGGGCCTCAACCAGTCCATCGCCATCGCCAAGGCGGGCGGACAGGTGTGCCATGCGGGCATCGTGGGCGAGGACGGCGGCATGCTGCTGGACGCCCTCCACGCCGCCAAGGTGGATACCGCCTGCGTGCGCAAGGCTGCCGGTCCCAGCTCCCATACGGTGATCCAGGTGGATGCCAACGGACAGAACAGCATCATCGTCTTTGGCGGCGAGAACATGCGCCCCACCGAAGCGGACATTGACCGCATGCTGGAGGGATTCGGCCCCGGCGACGCCGTCATCATGCAAAACGAGCTGTACAACTCTCCCCTGATGATGCGTAAGGCCGCTGAAAAGGGCCTGTGCGTCATCTTCAATCCCTCGCCGGTGAACGCAGCGCTGGCAGATTATCCGCTGGAGAGCGTCAGCTGGTTTTTGCTCAATGAGATCGAGGGCGGCGCCCTCACCGGCCAGACCGATCCGCAGGCCATTCTGGCGGGGATGAAGGAAAAGTATCCCAAGGCGTCCGTGGTGCTGACGCTGGGCGCTGACGGCGCGTATTGCCTGCATGACGGTCAGACCCTCTACCAGCCGGCTTTCCGCGTCAAGGCGGTGGACACCACCGCGGCGGGCGATACCTTCACGGGCTATTTCGTGTCCGGCCTGGCGCAGGGCATGCCCATGGAGCGCATCATGAAGCGCGCCGCGCGCGCGTCTTCCATCGCGGTGGGACGCATGGGTGCGGCGGATTCCATCCCGCTGGCGGACGAGGTGAACGCGGCGGAGGACTGACCTCCGGCAAGGGTCCGTTGAAGATGCCCCGGCACACGATATATGGTGTGCCGGGGCTGCGTATGTCATGCAAAAGGAGTAGGGAAACATGTTCTCATTTATCAATAAGCTGGACGGGCGCAGCCGCACGCTGCTGTACGCATGCTTCTTCGCCTTTTTCTGCAACGGCGCGCTGACCTTGACCATGGGCTCGGCCATCCCGGACCTCAAGGCGACCTATGGTTTGAGCGACACGATCAGCGGCCTGTTTCTCTCGGCGCACTCGGCGGGCAACCTGGTGGCGGGCTTCGTCAGCGGCCTGGTGCCGCTCTACCTGGGCCAGCGAAAGTCCATCATGCTGCTCTCGGCGCTGGCGTTCGTGGGCTTTTTGATGATGATCCTCTGGGGCAATCCCGTCTGGCTGTTTATGGCGTTTATTTTGACGGGCTTTGGCCGGGGCAGCGTGTCCAACTTTGACAACCGCATGGTCAACATCCTTAGCGGCGGCAGCCCCGCCGCCGCCAACCTGCTGCACAGCTCCTTTGCCGTGGGCGCGATTCTGGCGCCGATGATCTTTCTGGGCATGCGCACGGCGGTGAGCTGGCGTGCGGGCCTGGGCGTGGTGGTCGTCCTGGGAACGATCAGCGTATGCAACCTGGGCCGTATGCGCCTTGAGGACGACCGGCCCAGCCGGGCGGACAAGGTCAACAGCACGTTGGTCTTTCTGAAAAATCCCTCGTTTTTGATTCAGGCCATGATGATGTTCTGCTACCTGTGCTCGGAATATGCCATCAACGGCTGGCTGGTTACCTACATCCAAAGCAAGACGGAGCTTCTCTCCGCCTTTGGCCAGACGGCGCAGGCGCAGCAGGCCGGCGCGGTGGCCTACAGCCAGAGCATGGCGACGCTGCTGTGGGCGGTCATCCTTGCGGGCCGCCTGACCTGCGCGGTGCTCAGCGCCCGGATTTCCCAGAAGAAGCTGATGCTTGTCGCCAGCGTGGGCGTGGCGCTGTTCTTCGGAATGATGCTCTCCAGCGGGACCATTGCGCTGGTCACGGCTTCGGTGGCAGGGCTGGGCTTCTGCATGGCGGGAATCTGCCCGATGATCTATTCCGACGCAGCCATCTTTACCAATACCTATCCAATGGCTACCAGCGCGCTGCTGGGCATCGGGTCGTCGGGAGCCATTCTGATGCCGGTCCTCGTAGGTGCCATCGCGGAGCGCTTCGGCTTTACCGGCGGCATGAGTGCGATCTTTGTCACGGTGGTGCTGCTGGTGGTATTCGCCGCGCTCAACGTGACGGTCAAGACCCGGCTGCCCCAGCAGCCGGCGCACGACGCCGCCCGCGCCTGACAAATCCATTACGGCTCGTCGCCCTCGGCCATTCGATACCCCACGCCCACCTCGGTAAAGATATACTTGGGTTGGGCGGGGGTTTTTTCAATTTTGCGGCGGATGTTGGCCATGTTGACGCGAAGAATCTTGTTGTCGCCCTTGGAGCAGGGCCCCCAGAGCTCCTTCATGAGAAAGTCGTAGGTCAGCACGCGGCCGGCGTACTTGCCCAGCAGCGCCACGATGCGGTATTCGCCCTGAGTGAGCTGCGCGTCTACCCCGTCCACGTAGACGCGGTACTTGTTGTAGTCAATGGTCAGACCGCCGGAATGGAACTGGCCGGTGCGGGCGATCTGCGCGTTCTGGCTCATGGTCTGCGTGTGCCGCAGGGCCATGCGGATGCGCGCCAGCAGTTCGGAGGCGCCGAAAGGCTTGGTGATGTAGTCGTCCGCGCCCAGGTCGATGGCCTCGACCTTGTCCGACTCATGGGTGCGGGCCGACAGCACGATAACCGGCGTGGAGGTCCACTTGCGCACGGAGCCGAGCAAGGTGTTGCCATCCATGTCCGGCAGGCCCAGGTCCAAAAGGATCAGGTCCGGGCAGTGGGAGGTGATCAGGGACAGCGCCTCCGCGCCGGTGGAAGCCTCCACCACCTCGTACTTGTTGGCGGTGAGGATGGTTCGAAGCAGTTTGAGGATGCTTTTTTCATCCTCCACAACCAGCAGTTTGACCGGCATATTCGTTCTCCTTTTCCGGCAGCGTGAAGGAAATGCTCGCGCCGCCCTGTTCATTGTTCGTGGCGGACATTTCGCCGCCGTGGGCCCTGACGATACTAAGACAAACCGAAAGCCCGATGCCCATGTGCTTTTGGGCATCCGCACTCCGCCCGCTTTCCGGCATGGCCTGGAACAGACGGGGGAGCCGGTCGCGGGGAATGCCCGCGCCGTCGTCGGATACGGTGACCAGCACGAAACGTCCGCTGCGCTCCGCGCTCAGACGGATACGCGTGGTGTGCTTGCCATGATAAACGGCATTTTCCAGCATATTGAGCACTACCTGCTCAATGAGCACAGCATCCATGTCCGCAAGCAGAATGTCGTCGCACAAATCCATGTCCACTTTGATATCGGGAAAGTGCTTCTGAAACTTGATGGCCGCTTCGGCCAACACGTCCTCCACGACTTCGGTTTCCATGTGCAACGGGGCTGTTTCGCCCTGAATGCGGGTGATGGTCAGCTGATTTTCAATCATGCGCAGAAGCCACTGGGCATCGGCGTTGACATCGGCCAGCAGCTCGCGCTGCTTTTCCGGCGGCAGAGCGTTATCGAGGATAGCGCCTGTCGCGCCCACGATAGAGGTCAGAGGCGTGCGCAGATCATGCGATACGGCGCGCAGCAGGTTGGCGCGTAACTTCTCCCGCTCCGCATCCAGACGGATCTGTTCCTGTTGCTTGATGCGGGCGGTGAGCACGCTTACGATGAGGGAAACCGCCAGCATGGTCAAAAACGTCAGCAGATAGCCCGAAATGGTCAGATTGAAGGAAAAGTAAGGATAGGTGAACATATAATTCACCAGCGGCACCGACACGATGGAGGCCCCGACGCCCCACAGGTAGCCATCGGTAAAGCGGGCAATCAGCAAAACCGCCAGCAGAAACAGCATCTGCGCGTTGGCTGTGCCGCCAATCAGCCCGCCCAGCACCAGGCTGCTGAACGTGGCCGCAAGGAGCAGAACCACCGTTACGCCCAGGTTCAACCACACTCGCCGGTGCATGCCATCGCCTCCTTTGCTTCGCCGACATATATTCAGCATAAGTATAGCAGAAACGACACGGTTTGCACAGCCGCGCTTTACGGCTTAGCGGTATTTTAGCAAACGGGTACGGCGGATAAGCGGTTTCTTAGCGCGCCGGGTATTGCCATTGTGTATTCGGCAGGATTACAATCATTCCAATCGGCCTTTTGTATCCCGGTATGCCGGGAACATCATCATACATAAAGGAGTTGAAACGGGCCATGGAAGCCAATCTTTCCCTGATGTACGTCATTTCCCTGTTCTCTGTCCTCATTGCATTTGCTTTTGCGGCATACCTGTTTTTGTGGGTGCGGCGCCAAAAGAGCACCAACGCGCGCATCAACGAGGTGGCGGCGCTCATCAAGGAGGGCGCGAACACCTTTATGCGCAAGGAATACCGCGTGTTGTCCATCTTTGCGGGGATAGCGGCGGTCATCATCTTCCTGCTGCTGCCCTCGCCCGTCTGGACGGGACATCCGGGCCGCAACCTGTCCATGGCGGCGGCTTATGTGGCGGGCACGGCGCTGAGCGCCATCGCGGGCAAAATCGGCATTCTGGTGGCCACCAACGCCAACGCCCGCGCGGCCGAGGGCGCGCGGCAGGGTGTGCGCCCGGCGTTTCTGATCGGTTTCCGCGGCGGAGCGGTGATGGGGCTGGCCGTGGTGGGCTTCAGTCTGCTGGGCGTGTGCGGCGTGCTCTGGCTTGCGGGCGACAGCAGCATTCTTTTGGGCTTCAGCTTCGGTGCAAGCTCGCTGGCGCTGTTTGCCAAGGCGGGCGGCGGCATTTTCACCAAGACCGCCGACGTGAGCGCGGATCTGACCGGCAAGGTGGAGCTGGGCATCCCGGAGGATGACCCGCGCAATCCTGCCGTGATCGCAGACAACGTGGGCGACAACGTGGGCGACGTGGCCGGCATGGGCGCTGACCTGTTCGACTCCAACGTGGCAGCCATGACCTCCGCACTGGTGATTGCCCAATCGCTGGGCGGGCAGGCGAACACGGCCATGGTATTCTGCTATGCCGCGCTGGGCCTGATCGCTTCCATTATTGGTATCGCTACCGCACGCATTGACAAGGGCGGCAGCCCCACCCGTGCGCTGAACGCCTCCACCTACGTGACCACAGGATTGTTCATCGTCCTTACGGCGCTGGCCACGCTGATCTTCCGTGACTTTAGCTGGCGAATCTGGGGCGCGTCCACCGTGGGCCTCCTGGTGGGTGTGATCATTGGCATCACCACCGACTATTTTACCGACGATTCCAAACCGATTGTGCAGAAGGTAGCCCGCGCTTCGCGTTCCGGGTCTGCCTTTACGGTTCTCTCCGGCGTCTCCTACGGATTTGTGTCGGCGTTGCCGGCCATGGCGGGCATCGCCATTTCGGCGCTCACGGCTTACCGTCTCTGCGCGCCGATGGGAAGCGATTACGCGATGTTCGGCATCGCCATGGCGGCGGTCGGCATGCTGTCCATCGTGGGCATGATCATCTCGAATGACGCCTATGGCCCCATTGTGGACAACGCGCGTGGACTGGCGGAGATGGGCGGTCTGGGCGAACAGACCATTCGCGTGGCGGATGAACTGGACAGCGCCGGCAACACCGTCAAAGCCGTGACCAAGGGATTTGCCATCGGCGCGGCGGGACTGACGGTCATTTCCCTGCTGGGCGCGTATCTCAGCGAGGTCAACGAGGCCCTGATGGCGGCGGGAAAAGCGGTCATCACCGGTTTTGATATTATGGACCCCTCGGTATTTTTCGGCGTGCTCATCGGCGCTGCCATCCCCGCGGTATTCTCGGCCATGCTGATGCTGGGCGTGGACAAAAATGCCCAGCGTATGGTGGCGGAAATCCACCGGCAATTCAGCAGCATTCCCGGCCTGAGCGAGGGCCACACGGGCGCGAAACCGGAATATGACCGCTGCATCGACATCGCCACCTCCGGCGCGCTGATGGAGCTGATTCCCGCCGGGCTTGCGGCCATCGTGGCCACGGTGGTGGTGGGCTTCGTGGGTGGACCGCTGGCCATTGGCGGCTTCCTGCTGGGCAACATTGTAAGCGGTCTGCTTCTGGCGCTGTTCATGTCCAACGCGGGCGGTCTGTGGGACAATGCAAAGAAGTATGTGGAAGCGGGCCATGAGGGCGGCAAGGGGTCCAAGGCGCACAAGGCGGCCGTGGTGGGCGACACCGTGGGCGATCCCTTTAAGGATACCGCCGGTCCCTCCATCAACACGCAGATTACCGTGGTATCGCTGGTGGCGTCGCTGATGAGCGGGCTGTTCGCGGCGTGGTCGCTGCTGGGATAAACAAAAGAGACGTTTGACGGGACTCCCTGATTTTGATAGAATCATGTCAGGCAAGGCAAAAAGGGGGAGCCGTCATGAAAAAGAAGCTGCTTTGCGTTCTTTTGGCGCTGTGTTTTGCGTTCGTATGTCAAACGGCCTTCGCGGTGAGCTTTTCACGCGAGGAATACAGGCAGATCGTCTTTGAGGCCATCGGGGGCGCGAGCGACGCCAATGGCAAGCTCTGCGACAACCTCTGGCTGGGCACCGTGGAGGCGCCCGGACTTGGAAGGGCTTATCTGTATACGTTTGTGGATGTTTATGTGGGAAAGACGCAGGGCTTCCTTTTCCTCTATGGCGATGAGGCGTATCTTGCCTATACGGGAGAGCTGGCCCTACAGCCCTGTGGTGCGTGCACATTGCCCCAGGGAAGCTGGACCATCCGCTTCCAGAACGGCAAGCCGTCCCTGATGCTCAACGGTAGCGAAAAGAAAAAGATCGAGGGCGTCAAAATCAACAGTTTCCAGTTTTCCATTCCCGTTGTGGACCAGTACGGGGACCCTGTGGCGGGCGCGGTGTTCGACCTCCAAACTGTGACCTGGGGCGGAAACGATCAAATGAGCCTGGGCACGGTGACCACGGGGGCCGATGGCATACTGTACTTCCCGGGGCCGCTGCAAGCGGACGGGGCCTATTGGTTCAAGCAGGTTTCCGCGCCGGATGGCTATGAACCCATGCAGGAAAGATCGGTTGTGCTGGAGATGGATGTGGACAAGGGCGTCATAAGCGCAATGACCAACACGGAGCATCCCAATGAGGTCCGCTTGTCACAGGTCATCAACCGCCGCCAGGGCGCAAAGCCTACACCTATACCCACACCCGGTACGCAGCCCGCGTCCCAGCCGCCCCTCACGGGCGACAGCACGCCGCTGTGGCTGTGGGGTGGACTGGCGCTGGTCTGCGCCGCTGTGGCCATCGGGCTGGCCCTGTGGTTGAGAAAGGGTCAGAAAAAATAGAAAAGAGGGGCGGCTGCGGGGCCGCCCTTTTCCTTTTATGCATACTTGTATTTTTTTCATGGGAATGTTATAATCAAGGTTACGAATGAAGCAAGGAGGCGAGCGGTTCCATGCAGAGCATGACGGGGTATGGCCGGGCGCGGGCTTGCCGCGACGGGCGTGAGATCACCATCGAGCTCAAAACCGTCAACCACCGTTTTCTGGACCTTTCGTTCCGAATGCCCAAAAACCTGACCTTTCTGGAGGACGTGCTGCGCGAGCGCATCAACAAGAGCGCGCTGAAGCGCGGCCATGTGGATGTGTTTGTCACCTATGCCAACACCCGCGCCGATGCACGGGAAGTGCGAGTGGACGGGCTTATGCTGGAGGCGTTCGGCCAGGCGCTCAAGGGCGCAGAGGAAGCGCTGGACCCCTATCGCCGCATGACGGCGGCGGAGGCGCTGACCCTCAGCGGCGCGCTTACCATCACGCAGGCGGAGGAGGATGCCGCCGCCGTGGAGGAGCTGGCGACCGAGGCGTTTGATGCCGCGCTGGACAAGCTGATGGACATGCGCCTCAAGGAGGGCGACCACCTCCGAGACGATCTGCTTGCCAACCTGGCGGAACTTTCCTCCCTGCGGCAGGCTGTGGCGGAGCGTGCGCCGGAGGTGCCGCGCGAATACCGGCAGCGGCTCATGGCCAGACTGGAAGAATGGCAGGTGAACGCCGACGCGCAGCGCGTGGCGCAGGAGGTGGCCCTCATGGCCGATCACTGCGCCATCGACGAGGAGCTAAGCCGCCTGGAAAGCCACATCGCCCAGTTCCGCAGCAGTGTGGAAAGCGGTACGGAGGTGGGGCGCAAGCTGGATTTCCTGCTCCAGGAGATGAACCGAGAAATCAATACCATCGGTTCCAAGGCGTCCGATTGCGACATCGCACAGCAGGTGGTCAGCGCCAAGTGCCTGGTGGAAAAGCTGCGCGAGCAGGTCCAAAACGCCGTATGATCTAGGGGAAGGGGGCTTTGGGTGCTCAGGCTCATCAATATCGGCTTTGGCAACATGATCGCCGCCGACCGCATCATCGCAATCGTCAGCCCGGACAGCGCGCCCGTCAAGCGCATGATTCAGGAGGCGCGCGACCGCAAGCGCGTGATTGACGCCACGCAGGGGCGGCGCACGCGTGCTGTCATCCAGACCGACAGCGACCATGTGGTGCTTTCCGCGATTCAGCCCGAAACCATCGCGGGGCGTGTAGGGCAGCGCGACGCGGCCATCCGTGACGAGGAAAAGGAGGTCTAACCCATGGCGGTGAAGTTTGAACGCACGGGAATGCTGCTGATTATTTCAGGACCCTCCGGCACGGGAAAGGGCACGCTGGTGAAGAAGCTGATGGACTCCGATCCCAGCTTCCGCTTTTCCTGCAGCGTGACTACGCGCAAGCCTCGCGACAATGAAATTGAGGGTGTGCATTACCACTTTGTGACGGAGGAGGCGTTCGACCGCCTGGTGAGCGAAAACGCGTTTCTGGAACATGCTACGGTGCACGGTCACCGCTACGGTACGCTGCGCGCCCCGGTGGAGCGGATGATGGCCGAGGGGTACAACGTGCTGCTGGACATCGACCCCCAGGGCGCCATCACCGTGATGCAGAACGCCGCCGACTATGTGAGCGTATTCATCCTGCCCCCCAGCTTTGAGGAACTGCGCGTGCGCCTGCATAC
The DNA here is from genome assembly GCA_900553905.1 of uncultured Eubacteriales bacterium. GTDB lineage: Bacteria > Bacillota > Clostridia > Christensenellales > Aristaeellaceae > Limiplasma > Limiplasma pullistercoris. The sequence continues at coordinate 9,419 of USFL01000027.1, forward strand.
CCGCAACACCGACGACCCCGTCGAGATCGAGCGCCGGCTCAAGAACGCGCGGGGCGAGGTGCAGAAGATCGACCGTTATCAGTACGCCGTGGTCAACGACAACCTGGAGCTGGCCTTCGCCCAGCTGCAGAGCATCGCCAACGCGGAAAAGCACCGCACCACGCGCTTTCACCCCCATATTGCCGAGAAATGACCCATGGCGCGCTGCGCCGCATCTTTGAAGGAGGAAACCTATTATGGCCATTGTGGACCCGACCATCGTTGAACTGTGTGAAAAGGTGGACTGCCGCTACACGCTGGTGGTGGAGGCCAGCAAGCGCGCCCGCCAGCTGGTGGACGGCGCGCAGCCGCTGATTGACCCCAAGGACATGAAGCCGCTCAAGATCGCCGTGGAGGAAATCAACCGCGGCCTGCTGACCTATGAGCGCGACGCCGATCTGGAGGACTGACATGCTGAGCGGCAGACATGTGGTCATGGGCGTGACGGGCGGCATCGCGGCCTACAAGGCGTGCGAGGTCGTGTCCCGGCTGAAAAAGCTGGGCGCGGAGGTGGACGTCATCATGACGCACAACGCCACAAAGCTGGTCGCGCCGCTCACCTTTGAAACCCTCAGCGCCCGCCCGGTGTGCGTGGATACCTTTGCACGCGCCGAATCCTGGGATGTCAGGCATATTTCCCTGGCGCAGAAGGCCGACGTGATGCTGGTAGCTCCGGCTACGGCCAACCTGATGGCCAAGCTGGCCTGCGGCATCGCCGACGACATGCTCACCACCACGCTTTTGGCCACCAAGGCGCCCATCTTGCTTGCCCCGGCCATGAACACCGGCATGTGGACCGCCGAGGCCACGCAGCAAAACCTGCGTACCCTGCTTGCGCGCGGAGTGCGTACCGTGGGCCCGGACAGCGGACATCTGGCCTGCGGCGACAGCGGCGCGGGCCGCATGAGCGAGCCGGAAGCCATAGTGCAGGCGGTGTGCGACCTGCTGTGCCGCACCCGCGACATGGAGGGCCTGCGCGTGCTGGTCACCGCCGGCCCCACCGTGGAGCGCATCGACCCGGTGCGCTACCTCACCAACGACTCCTCCGGCAAGATGGGCTACGCCCTGGCGCAGGCCGCGCATGACCGCGGCGCGCTGGTCACGCTGCTCACCGGGCCGGTGCAGATCGCCCCGCCGCAGGGCGTGAGCGTCGTGCCCGTCACCTCCACGCAGAGCCTGTATGACGCCATGCTGGCCCGCTGTGGGGAACAGGACATTATCGTGCAGGCGGCAGCCCCGGCGGATTACCGCGTGGAGCACCCCTTCGCGCAGAAGCTCAAAAAGCGCGAGGGCGAGCCGCTCATGCTTGCACTGGTGGAAAACCCGGATATCGCCAGGGCCGTGGGGGAGCGCAAGCAGCCCGGCCAGGTGCTGGTGGGCTTTGCCGCCGAGACGCAGAACGTGCTGGAAAACGCGCGTGGAAAGCTGCTTTCCAAGCATCTGGACCTGATTGTGGCCAATGACGTGACCGCCGAGGGCGCGGGCTTTGGCACGGACACCAACATTGTGACG
>USFL01000028.1 GCA_900553905.1 uncultured Eubacteriales bacterium
CCCCCGGCAGGCCCATGCACACGGGGCATACATGCGTGTTGGGCTCCGCGCCGAATACGTTCGGGCAGGCGCAGAACACCTTGCTCCTCGTGCGCAGCTCCACATGCGTTTCCAGGCCGATGACCATTTCATATGCCTTGCTCATGCCTGCGCCTCCTCTTCCACAGCGTCATAGGGATGCAGCCCTTCGTTCACCCTGGCCGCTCGCTCATAGGCCACGGCGACTTCCATCAGAAGCGGCAGGCTGTCCCGCGCGCCCATCAGGCTCATGCCGATCGGCAGCCCTTCTGACGACCGCCCGCATGGCAGGGACACCGCGGGCAGGCCCGTGATGTTGGCCGGCACGGTATAGATATCGCCCAGATACATTTTCATCGGATCGCCCGTCTTTTCGCCCAGACGATAGGCCGGAGTGGGCGCCACGGGGGAGAGCAGGGCGGCGCAGCCTTTCAGCGCCTCGGCCGCCTCATAGCGCAGCAGCTCCCGCGCCTTGAGCGCCTTGAGATAGTACTGGTCCTGATAGCCGCTGCTGAGCGCGAAGGTGCCCAGCATGATGCGCCGCTTGACCTCCATGCCAAAGCCCTCCTGACGACTCTTGCGGTACAGCTCATCCAGATCCGCATAGGCGCGGGCGCGGTAACCATAGCGCACGCCGTCAAAGCGGGCCAGGTTGCTGGATGCCTCCGCGCTGGAGATAACGTAATATGCGGGAAGCGCATAGGGCAGCGAGGGGATGCTCACTTCCCGAACCTGCATACCCAGTCTGTGCAGCGCCTCCGCTGCGGCCTCCACGGCAGCGCACACCTGCTGATCCAGCCCCTCGCCGAAGCATTCGCGCGGCAGGCCCACCGTCAGTCCGGAAAGATCCCGCGCCTCACGAACCGCGCAGGGCTGAGCCAGCGTGGGATCGCTGGTCATGTCGTGCGGGTCGCCCCCGCAGATCACATCCAGCACCAGCGCCGCATCCGCAGCGGTCTTGCACAGCGGACCGATCTGGTCCAGCGAGCTGGCAAAGGCGACCAGCCCATAGCGGCTGACCATGCCGTAGGCAGGCTTGACGCCCACCACCCCGCAGAAGCTGGCAGGCTGGCGAATGCTGCCGCCCGTATCGCTGCCCAGCGCCGCGGGGGTCATGCCCGCCGCCACTGCCGCCGCCGAGCCGCCCGACGAGCCGCCCGGAACGCAGTCCGGCTTCCACGGGTTACGCGTAACGCCGAATGCGCTGTTTTCGGTGCTGCCGCCCATGGCGAACTCATCCATGTTGAGGCGGCCCAAAACGGGCATGCCCGCATCATGCAGCTTTTGAATCACCGTCGCGTCATAGGGCGAGCGGAAGGACGCCAGCATGCGGCTGGCGCAGGAGCACACGCGCCCGCGCATGACCAGATTGTCCTTCACGGCGATGGGCACGCCGTCCAGCGGCGACCGCTTTTGTCCCTTCGCGCGCCGCGCGTCAGCCTCCGCGGCCTCGCGCAGGGCGTCGGCGGGGTAGGTTTCCAGATAGGCATGCACCTCGCCGTCGCGCGCGTCGATGGCGCGGAGGTATGCCTGAACGATTTCCACGGAGGTGATCTGCCCGCCGTCCAGCAGGGCGCACAGCTCCGTCACGGTCTTTTGGCAGAGCGCCGGTATGGGCTTCATAGGACAATGCGCCTTCCTTTCAGTCAAAGGTTTTGGGCACGGTGATCAGGCGGCCCGCAACGGTGGATGCGTTCATGAGCACCGCTTCGATGGGCAGGCTTTCGCCGGGCTCATCGGGGCGCAGGGACTGCGTTTCGGGCGCGGTGCGCGGCCGCGGAGGCGCCTCGCGCTGTAGCCCGGCCAGCTCGCCCGCAAAGTCCACGATGGCGGCAAATTCCCGGCTCATGCGTTCCTCCTCGCCGGGCGAAAGGGTGAGCATGGACAGAAGCGCCGCGTTCTCCACCGCCTCCCGCCGGAGCGTGCGGACGTGTTCCTCTCTGCCCGTCTCGGCCACGGACACGCCCAGCTTGAGCGCCTCCAGCTGCGAGGCGTCCACATAATCCGGCGCGCCGGTGAGCGGGCAGCGCGCGTCCTTGGTCTTGGGAAAGGCGATAACCTCACGCAGCGAAGACGCGCCCAGCAGCAGCATGCACAGCCGGTCCACGCCGAAGGCAAACCCCGCGTGCGGCGGTGTGCCGAAGCGGAAGGCATCCAGCAGGAATCCGAAGCGCTCGCGCGCCTCCTCCTTGTCAAAGCCCAGGGCGCGGAACACCTTCTGCTGGATATCCGCGCGATGGATGCGGACGCTGCCGCTGCCCAGCTCCACGCCGTTGAGCACCACGTCATAAGCCTGCGAACGCACGAGGGGCTTGGTCTTGTCGTCCTGCATCAGCTCCACATCCTCCAGAAACGGCATGGTGAAGGGATGGTGCATGGCGGCATAGCGCTTTTCGTCCTTTTTGTATTCAAACATGGGAAAATCCGTCACCAGCGCGAACTGGAAATCGCCGGGGTCCGTCAGGCCCAGCAGGTCCGCGCACTTGAGGCGCAGGCCGCCCAGCACCCGCCGCGCCACGTCCAGCCCGTCGGCGCAGAAGAGGATGAAGTCGCCGGGCCGCGTATCCATGCGCGCCTCCAGCTCCCGCCACACCGGCGGATCAAAATACTTGGGCAGAATGGAGTTGACCTCGCCATTCTCGCGGTAGAGAATCCAGGCCATGCCCCTGGCGCCGAGCCGGACGGCCTGACGGGTAAGCAGGTCGATGGTGGAACGGCTGAAGCTCGCCCCCGCGCCCCTGACGTTGATGGCGCGCACCACGCCCCCATCCTTCAGCGCCTCGGAAAACACAGAGAACGACGCGCGGCCCGCGATGTCGCTCACGTCCACAATGGGCAGCTCAAAGCGCAGGTCCGGCTTGTCTGTGCCGTAGCGGTCCATCGCCTCCTGCCAGGTGAGCCGCCGGAAGGGATGCGGCACGGGACGGCCCATCACCCGCTCGAACAGGCGTGTAAACAGGTCCGTGAGAAAAGCGAGCATGTCCTCCTGGTCCACGAAGCTGCGCTCCATATCCACCTGGGTAAACTCCGGCTGGCGGTCGGCGCGCAGGTCCTCGTCGCGGAAACAGCGGGCCACCTGATAGTATTTGTCGATGCCCGACACCATCAAAAGTTGCTTGTAGATCTGCGGGCTCTGGGGCAGGGCGTAGAACGTGCCGGGATGCACGCGGCTGGGCACCAGATAGTCCCGCGCGCCCTCCGGCGTGGATTTGCACAGGATGGGCGTTTCCACCTGCAAAAAGCCCTGGTCGTTGAGAAGGCGCTGGACCTCGCTGATCAGCGTGTGGCGAAAGAGCAGATTCCGGTACATCTGCGGACGGCGCAGGTCCAGATAGCGGTACTTGAGCCGCACCTCCTCACGCACGGGCTCCTCGTCGGAAAGGGAAAAGGGCAGCGTGTCCGCCGCAGAGAGCAATTCCATATGGCTGGCGGCCAGCTCAACCTCGCCCGTGGGCAAAGCGGGGTTATAGGTGCTCTCGTCGCGCAGGCGCACCTCGCCGGTGATCTTGACCACGCTCTGGTTTTTGAGCCGCTCGGCCAGCGCGAAGCTGGCGGGGTCCGCCACGGCCTGGTCAAACACCGTCTGCACCACGCCCTCGCGGTCGCGCACGTCCACGAAGATGACGCCGCCCATGTCGCGGCAGGTCAGCACCCAGCCGCACACCGTGGCCTGCCGGCCGATGTGCACGCGGCGCAGGGTTCCGCAGTAATGCGTTCTTTCCATAAAGCTGCAACCTCCCTTATCGCCGGGTAAGAAAAAAGCCCCCCGCCCCGGCATCTCCGGGGCGAAAGGCCAAAGCCTTCCGCGGTACCACCCGCGTTGGACAGAATTGTCCCACTTTCAGCAGGGAACGCCATTGATCCCCCCGCGCTGTACCGGGCGCGCCCGTCCGCGCCTACTCGGACCCTTCGGCCCTTTGGGACGGATGCTCGGGGATGTTCTTCGCTTTCCCGGCCCTGCCGCCTTTCCAGCTCCGGCGGCTCTCTGCGAAGGCCTTGCGGGCAAGCTACTCTTCCCGTCATCGCCATGTGCGGAATGATAGCAGGGATTGGACGGCCTGTCAAGAGGGGAGCAAGCGGCAGGACAAAAAAAGTGCAATTCCTTCCCATTTTCCCTTGATATGAATCATTTTCCCATGTATAATATATATCTGATGTTATTTTTTCAATATATATTGATTTTGTACTAATTATCTGATGTAAAAATACGCAAAAGAAGGGTTTGGTTCGTATGAAGCAAAAACCGGTTTGGATGCTGACGTGAACTGCACCCCATTTGTTAGACAGTATGATATACTGGATAACAAGTGGGGTGCTTGATTATGCCAAAAGGAATAGCAAACAAACGATACACACCGGAGTTTAAGCAACGGGTTGTAGAGGCTGTCATGCAAGATGGTCTGAGCTACACGGAAGCTGCCAAGCAAAGTGAAAGAGGATTTGCTTGCTGAGGTTCAGCGGCTGCGTGCGGAAAATGCTTACTTAAAAAACTTGCAAGCCTTGGTTTTGGAAGAAGAGCGACGCCAGCACAAAAAGCGCAGGTAGTTCAAAAACTAAGGCAAGAATTCTCGCTGTCGCTTCTGCTCGAAATCGCTCAACTTCCTCGCGCTATGAGGTGTCCAATGGCGTATATGGCGGCAGCTATGTGCGGTGGAACAGATCCAGCCAGCCCTCTGATGCCACCAATGGAAAAATCCTGGGCGACACGCAGGTGGAAGTGCTCTCCGGCGTAGTGGTCAACATCTGGGGCGGTTCCGACAACCTTGTATCCGGCCGGAAGACTCAGGGCGTCATCGTGGGAAACACCTATGTCACCGTCGGTACGGAAAGCGGCAGCGAAGCGGTATGCCAGTATGTCTATGGCGGCGGGTCTTGCAGCACCGTCGGGCAGGAGCGCGTCTATTATGATCCTAATGATCCATGGGCTTTTGCATCCGTGGGCGGAGACACCCATGTAACCATCAACGCAACCGCAAGGGGCCGGGACAACGTTGGCGATCCCAACGGCCATATCTATGCAGCCGGCGATTGCGACATCATCAACGGCACCACCTCTCTGGTCCTGAACGGAGGGTCCGGCTTCGAGTGGGTTTTTGCAGGCGGCACAAACAGCGACTACCAGGACGAAACGGAAATCAACAACATGCGCGGCGAGCCGAATGCCGCCAGCATCGTAATCAACGGCGGCACGTGGGATGAAATCTATTCCGGCGTAGGCACCTTCGTCGGCAGTTACGACGCGAAAAGCGAACAGCCCATCAACGGCGACGTCTTTGTGCAGTTCAACGACGGCACGGTCAACTTCTTCAGTCTCAGCAGCCCCATGACCAAAATTGACGGCAACAGCACGCTGGAAATCAACGGCGGCGTGCTCGGCAGCAGCACATACAATATCTCCGGTTACCGCTATACCAGCTGGAGTGAAAACAGCCCGCAGCAGGGACAGCTCAGTGGCAAACGCATCCTGAATCTGAAAAATCAAAGCCAAATGAACTGTTGGCTAATCTATGCCATCGATGAGATCAACGTAAGCAACACAGCGCCGTTTATCGCCCGTGGCACTACGGCTTCCGGCGCGCTGCAATCCTGCGGCGACGTGAGCCTTCTTTCCGGCACCCTGGCGCTTACCGGAACCAATAACCTCATCGCAACCGGTGCGGACGGGGTGTCTGGTGATCTGACGATCGCGCAGGGAGCGACGCTCGCACTGAACGGAACCGACAGCGTGATCACCACGCCCGGATGCGTCAACGCGGCGGGCAGTGCCGAGGGCACGGCGGGAAGGCTGCTGGTGGTAAAGCCCTCCGCCTCCTCCTCTACGGGCTGGGTCAAAACGGACATGACGCCTCAGCGCCCTGCGGTGGGCGAGGTATACCTGCGCTCCAACACCACCAATGAAACCGCCGAAGCCAATACCGACGCGGCGCTGCTGGATCTGGGCAATGACGAACCGGACCTGTATGTGGAATATACCCGGGATACGGATGCCGTATCCTCCTACGCACACGCGTGGCGTATCGCCGAAAACCAGGAGGCTGCCTGGTATTATGAAGTTTATTATCAGAATCCCGATGGCACCTTTGAAAAGTGGAAAAAAGCCCAGGGCGGCAAGACGTTCCCGACACAAACCGTTTCCATCAGCCATGACAGTTTTGATGACAAAGACCTTGGCTGGGGTGAAGTATTCGGCGTACATTATGTCTTTGACGACGGAAACCCGCTGAACCGCCTGTCTGCGGCCGCGGGCGAAGCACCCGAGGACAATCCGCTGAGAATCTATTATAAATGCACGCCGCATACCGTGACCTATCAGTATGATGGCACGGCACCCGCCGGCGCGCCGGCTTTGCCGGCCCAGGTGGAAACCTACTATTCAGCCGAGGTTGCGGTGGCTGCCGCACCCACCCTGGCCGGCTACAGCTTCTCCGGCTGGACGGTGGCTTCTCCGGCCGGCACGGACATCGAAAACGGAATCCTCACCATGCCCAATGAGGATGTGGTGCTCACCGGCTCGTGGACCCCTCTGCCCAGCGGCAGCCTGACGGTGCAAAAACAGGCAACCGGAAACGGAGCCAGCCAGAGCGAGGCCTTCCCCTTTGAAGTCACGATCGAAGGGCTGAACGGAACCTATGGCGAACTGACCTTTGTCAACGGTGTGGCGACCTTCAGCCTGCGCCACGGAGAGAGCGTGACAGCCGGCGGGCTTCCTGTCAGTGCGCGCTACACCGTGCGGGAGGCGGACAGCCGCGGCTATACCTCCTCCTCCACGGGGGAAACCGGAACCATTGCGGACGGTGTGGAAAGCACAGCGCTTTTCACCAACCACAAAGATGCGCCAGAGACGGTGGAAATCTACCCGGAAGATGTGACCATCTATACCGGTGGGGAGGGCGGCTCCGGTGAAAACAACGACTTCCCCCATCCCATCTATCTCATCCGGGACGAGCAGGGAACCGTTTCCTCCGCGGAGGGAATCCTGTATCAGTTGAATGGCACGGGCAGCTATGCCGTGGACGACCTGTTTGAGGTCAGGTACTATCAGAATGGTAACGAAGTAGGGAGCGACGAAACCTACGGCGACCTCACAGCCCGGGTTGTTCTCAGGGAAGCGTTCGCAGGCGGAACGGTGACCACGCCGGATGGCAGGACCGTATCGCCGGGAACAGGTACCCTGCGCATCCGCTATGTATCTGACTTTGACGCCGCTTCGGATAACGCGCTGACCATTTCCGCCGTATATTATGACGCCGGGAACCAGACGGAAGCGGTGCAGGCGGTGGAGGCCACGGGAAAGGCGGGTGTGCTGCTTCCCGCCTCGACGCGCATTTATCTGAACGGAAACCACGACTATGTCAAATCCAGCCCTGCCAACATTGGCCTGCTGTTTGACCAGCTGCTGCCCGATCAGCCAGGCGGCGACAATTCCGTCTATACCCTCATGCTTCTACAGCACGCGCAAAGCAAAGGCTATTCCATGGAAAATACAAAGGCCGAACTGCGCTATCTGGACCTTGTTGATCTGGACAACTCGGACGCCTGGGTGGGATCGTCCGCAGGCTGCGACGTATTCTGGCCCTATCCGGAGGGAACCGGCCGCGATACGGCTTTTTCCCTGCGGCATTTCACCGGCCTGCATCGTGAATACCGCATGAACGGCGTTTCTCTGCCGGATCAGGTCAAAGCCAGCGGCGTGGAGGAGGTGTCCATAACCCGCGGTGAGGAGGGCGTCTGGTTCCACATTGCGGAAAGCGGCTTCTCGCCCTTTGCGCTGATCTGGCCGGAACAGGGCGTCAGCCCCACGGCAACGCCCACGGTCATGCCAGAGCCTAGCGCTACGCCCGGTCCCACAGCCACGCCTGCCGCACAGCCGCCGAAAACCGGCGACGCCTCCCATGTCGGTCTTTGGCTGACGGCTCTCTTTGCGTCTGGCGCGGTTTTGCTGCTGATTCGCCGGCGGCTGCATCGCGGGAGGGCTTAACGCAGCCCGGCTTCATATGCGCTCTTAAGGCAGACAACAACAGCACCATGGCGGCGGATGGGAAATTCCTCTCCGCTGCCATGGCGCTGTTTTGGTCGCAAAAGCACCCGGTTATTGCGCCTGCTTGAAATAATCCGTGGGGTAGTTGATGCGCAGGGCCGCCTCGTCCACCTTATAGCGGCTGAGATGGCGGTCCATCACCTGACGCGCGGCAGCTTTGTCGCGCGCGGCCAGCGCCTCGACGATCAGCGCGTGATCGTCCACGATCTTGCTGTTTTTCACCGTGGCCAGCGACATGTTTCGCACCCGGTCGAAGTGGGCGGTGAAACCGGTCATCATGCCGTAGGTCTGTTCCTTGCGGGCGATCTGGAACAGGATGCCATGGAAGGCGTTATCCAGCGCCCACAGGCGGTCCACCGCTCCGTCGGCCAGGTGGCGCCGCTGAAGCGCGATGTTTTCCCGCAGCCTCGCCAGATCACCCTCCGTAACCATGTCGCAGTCAAGCTCCACCACCGCGCCTTCCAGCACGCTGCGCATGAACCGCGCTTCCTCCACCAGATCGTAGTCGATCAAAGCGACGGCGCTGCCGCGCTGGGGATAGACGTCCACCAGCCGCACCTTGGACAGCTCCATCAGCGCCTCCCGCACAGGGGTGCGTGACAGGCCCATCTGCGCGGCCAGCTCGTTTTCGCTGACCATGCTGCCGGGTTTCAGCTCCAGATGGATGATGTTGTCCTTCAGATTGCGCAGGGCGTATTCCCGCCCTGTTTCGCGCATACGCCGCGCCAGAAGCCTCACGCTTGCCCCCTCCTTATTGCAGTTCCTTTTTCAGCGTCGCGCGCACCGCGCCCGGACCGGCCAGCATTTCGGAAAGCATCCGCTCCACCTTGTCCGCCAGGCCCGCTTCATACAGGTTGACGCCAAAGAGGACCTCGTTTTCCAGAACGGGCCTGATCGCGCCCTGCACGCTCTGGGGCTGGCCCAGCTGCACGCCGGCCAGCGCCTGCTGGAGCTGTCCGAGCATGGGATCGGGACTGACGGCCATCTTGCGGCCCTCGTCATCCACGCCCAGCAGATAGCGCAGCCATCCGGCCAATGCCAGCGGAATGGCCGTGAGCGTAGCGGGGTCCAGCGTGGGCGAGGCCATGTAGCTCTTGAGCGTCTCGCCAAAGCGCACAGGAATCTTCTGGCTGGTATCCGTGGCGATGCGCTGCGGGGTATCCGGGATAAAGGGATTGGGCAGGCGCTGGGTAACGACCTCGTCGATGAACGCGCGGGGGCTTAAGATGCCCGGATCGGTCACCACGGGCAGGCCCTCGGTGTAACCGATGCGCTTGACCAGTTCCACCAGCTCCGTATCGCCCATTTCGGCGGCGATGCTCTCATAGCCCAGCAGGCAGCCGTACACCGCCAGCGCCGTATGCAGGGGATTGAGGCAGGTGGTCACCTTCATGCGCTCGGTCATATTGACGGTATCGCGGTCGGTCATATAGACGCCGGCCTGCTCCAGCGGGGGCCGTCCGTTGGGGAAGCGGTCCTCCACCACCAGATACTGCGGCACCTCGGCGTTGACAAAGGGCGCGATATAGGTGTGGCGGCCGGTGACAACGGGGGCCATGCCCTCCACGCCCAGCGCTTCCAGCTGTTTCTGAATCACCTCGGAGGGGCGCGGGGTGATCTTGTCGATCATGCTCCAGGGGAAGCTGACCTTCTGCTCATCGGACAGCCAGTCCACATAGGCGGCGGGCGCCAGCCCGTTGTCCCGCCATCCGGCGGCGATTTCCAGCACGCTCTGTCGCAGCTTTTCGCCGTTGTGGCTACAGTTGTCCATGCTGACCAGGGCGATGGGATGGGCCCCCGCTTCAAATCGCGCCAGCATCATGGCAGCTACCACGCTCATGGCATGACGCGCCTGCTCCGGGCCGTTTTTCAGGTCCTCCGTCACCACGGGCAGCAGCTCGCCCTTGATGTCCCGAAGCCCATAGCCCTTTTCGGTGATGGTGAAGCTGGCCATCTGCAAAGACGGGATTTCAAAGACCGCTTTCAGCGCCTTCCAGTCGCGCGCGTTGGCGCAATCGGCCTTGAGCCCGTTGGCGATGGAGGCGATGACCTCCTTCTGCGTTTCGCCGTCCGGCTTGAGGCTGACCATCAGCGTCATGGAATCGTGCGGCACATAGATCCGGTCGATGATATCGTAGTCAAAGGTCTCCGCCGCCACGATGCCGCTCTGCTGCAGGCCCTTGTTCAGAAGCCGCTGCTGCAGCCCGGCGATAAAGCCGCGGAAGATATTTCCCGCGCCAAAGTGCACCCAAACGGGTTCGTCGCCGGTATGCATGCACATGGCCGGCCAGTCAAAGCCGGGAAGCGCAATGCCGGCCTGCTGCCATGCATTGGCGTCGCGGATCCCCTGATAGGTAAGTTTCATGGTCAATCGGAACCTCCTTTGGCAGCTCGGCGCAGCCTGCCGCCCGCCCGCACGGGGACGGGCGGCACGCCGTGGGTCACTGCTTTTCGATGGCCTCCCACAAGCCGTTGAGATAGGCGGCGCCCAGCGCGCGGTCATAGAGGCCATAGCCGGGGCGGCCCTGCTCGTCCCAGATCATGCGGCCATGGTCGGGGCGCACATAGGTATCGGGACAGGTGTCGTGGATGGCCTTCATGATGGCGTACATGTCCAGGTCGCCGGTGGAGGACAGGTGCGCCGCCTCGCGGAAGTGATGGTACCCCAGGTACTTGACGTTGCGCACATGCATGGCGCCGATGCGGTCCATCTCGCCAAAGTGGCGGATAACCGCGGGCACGTCGTTCTCCGGGTTGGAGCCCAGGGAACCGGTGCACAGGCAGACGGTGTTGGCCGGGCTGTCGTGCAGCTTGATGATCTTGTCATAATCCTCCTGGCTGTGGGCGATGCGCGGCAGGCCGAAGATGGGCCAGGCGGGATCGT
>USFL01000029.1 GCA_900553905.1 uncultured Eubacteriales bacterium
GCCTTGGTGTGAATGTGGAGAAACAGGCATGAGCCCGGCGCTATGGACGGCGGTGGGCGTCGTGGGCGCGGCGGGAGCGGCGCTGGCGGGCTGGCACATGCACCGGCGGCAAATGCCGGCCCTGCGCGCGCTGGACGCGGACTTTCAGTGCCCGGATATGCGCTTTCGCTATACGCCGCAGGAGCTGTTTGACGGGCTGGACCGCCTGGGCGCACAGGGGCGCGCGTTGCTGTTGCGCTTGTGGCGCGCCGACGCGGGGCTCGCCGTTGCGCTGCTGGCGGTGACGCTGGTCGCGGCGCGCAACAGCATGCCCGATTTTTCACCCCTGCGCATGGGCATGGATGCGGCGGCCTGCCTGCGCACCCTGGCGGATCTGGTGGAAAACGCGCTGCTCGTCCGCGCCGTGCGCGCCTATCCCGACCGAAGGCGGGCGGGAACGGCGCATGCGGCCTCCGCAGCCACGTCGGTCAAGTGGTGCCTGACGGGCTTGTGGGTGGCCGGCCTGTTCGGCGGGCTGGTGCTGCGCGCGGCGTGGCTGTAGCGGCAGGCGGATTGCCTGGAAGGGGAGGGTATGGTATACTATAACAGTTGGGAATATCGCCCGTCATGCGGCGCACGGTCGTTCCTGCACGACCGCTGATTGCGGATGGAACAGAGTGAAATCCGCTATGCGAAAACGGAGGGGAAGAGTATGAATGACGAAGCGTTGCGCGCGCGTGGAGAGCGCCGGCTGTGGGAGGCGCGCTGGCTGGCGGCCCTGATGATGGCGTTGGCGATGCTTGTGGGGCTTTTGACCTATGAGCGGGTCCACGCGCTGATGCAAAGCTATGGGGCCGCGCTGGTCTTTTCCATGATGGGGATCAGCCTGTACCGCGCGGACTTCCGTACAGACCGCATCTATTGGGTCGGGCTGGCCTTGACGGCCTGGTACGCGCTGACACGGGTCCTCAACGGGGATCACTACCTGCAATATAGTTACAATCAATACCGGGTGGTCTGCATGACGGCGACCTACAGCCTGGCCTTTCCGCTGGCCGCCATGCTCGGGGACGAGGAAAAGCGCCGCGCGCTGGACCGGATCGCCGTAGTGCTCACGGCGGCGCTGGCGGCGGTGTGCTGGCTGGGCGTGATTGCCGCGCTGCGGGGCGAGGTCATCACCATACCGTTTTTTGAAAGCGAGTTTGGCATCATGGAGGACGGCCGGCTATGGGTGCTGAGCCAGCATCCCAACTTCACGGCGGCGGCCAGCCTGTGCGGCCTGTTTATGCTGATCTATCTGGTGGTGAGCCACTGGAAGCCATGGGTGCTGATTCCCGCCGCCGTGGCGGGCGCGGGCCTGTTCATGGCGCTGCCTCTGTCGGATTCGCGCACGGGCATGATCGCCTTCCTGCTGGGCGCGGTCATTGCGGTAGCGGTCGGCTTTCAGCGCCTGCCCATTCCCGCCAAATGGCGCAGGATCGTGGAGATCGCGTGCCTTGTGCTCATGGTGGCCGTGGTGGCCGTGGCGGGCTTTGGCGCGGCGGTCAAGGTGGTATCCACTACCAACGATGGCGAGCAGGTCATCTCCCAGCGCTCGTTGCTGAATGACCTGTCCACGCTCACGGGGCGCACCGGCGTCTATGGCGCCGTTCCGGCCACGTTTGCGCAGCATCCCTTCGCCATCTTCAAGGGCTTCGACGAGCTGGAAATGATGGCGGCCGTGAACAAAAACGTCGGTATTTGGTACGATCACATGCATAATTCCTTTTTGCAGACGCTGATGCTCACCGGCGTGCCCGGCCTGCTGGCGGCGCTGTGGCTGACGTGGCAGATCGCCTCGGCCACGGTGCGGGTGCTGTTTGCCCGCGGAGGCGAGGTCAGCTCCGCGCAGAAGCTGCTGGTGTTGCTGCCCGTCGCACTGTTTGTGCAGGGCATGCTGGAGCACTATCTGTTCGTGGACAGTTACAGCATCCTCAATTTCCTGTTCTTCCTGTTTTCGGGCTATGTGGTGCAGCTGAGCCGGCGGGTGAGCTGGAAGCAGGCGTTTCCCAGGCTGGCGCGCCGCGCAAAGGCATAGGCCGGCAGGGGAGTCGGGCCTTCATGCGGGAAAGAAAAGGCTTGCGGCGGGAAAGCTGAACGGAGAGGCTTGGTAAGGAGGCGGAACGACGCATGTATACCATCAAGGACCTTTACGACCTGGACCATACGCTGGCGGCAGACTACCTCAAGGGATTTACCTACCCCTGGGAGGCGCTTGGGGGCATCAAGGACCTGATTCTCACCTTGGGACCGAAGCTGGACCCGGAGCAGTACGCCGAGGTATCGCCGCAGGTATGGGTGCACCGCACGGCCACGGTGGCTCTCACGGCGTATCTTGGCGCGCCGTGCATCATCGGCGCGGGCACGGAGGTGCGGCACTGTGCGTTCGTGCGCGGCTCGGCGCTGGTGGGGGAAAACTGCGTGGTGGGCAACTCGGTGGAGCTGAAAAACGTCATTCTTTTTGACAACGTGCAGACCCCGCATTACAACTACGTGGGCGACAGCATCCTGGGCTACCGCTCCCACATGGGCGCCGGCTCCATCACCTCCAACGTCAAAAGCGACAAATCCCTCGTGGTGGTGCACGGCCAGGGCGAAAGCGTGGAGACCGGCCTCAAGAAATTCGGGGCCATGCTGGGCGACTTTGTGGAAGTGGGCTGCAACAGCGTGCTCAACCCCGGCACCGTGATCGGCCGGGAGAGCAACATTTATCCCCTTTCCAGCGTGCGCGGCGTGGTGCCTGCGCGGCACATCTATAAGACCGGCGGCGTTGCCGTGCCCAAGCGCTGAAGATTTTCCGCTTGACAGGCGGCGCGGCAAATGCTATAGTGAGCGTGTTTCGGATGACGCGGGACGCGCCATGGCGATAGGGGCATTTCAGAGACCGCCGCCCCGGCTGCAAGCGGCGGATGCCATACGCTGATGGACACCACCCGCCGACGGGCCGCAAGGCGAGCGATACAGCGCCAACCAATGAGTGGAGGCCTTCCGGGGCTTTCAAGCAGGGTGGAACCGCGAGCGAAAGATCATCGCCCGCCCCCGCATACCGCATGTGGGGGCGGGCGTTTTCCGTCCCCGTACATACAGAAAGGAGAACGGACCCCATGATTTTGAACCTGTTTGACAAAGCCTATGAGGTGGCGGAGAACACCTCCGTGGGCGACCTGCTCAAGGCGCAGATGCCCGACGACTGGAAAAAGTACCTCGCCGTGCGGCTGGAGGACGGCGCGCTGTGCGACCTGTTTGCTCCCATCGCCAAGTCCCAGACCGTGACCCCGCTCACCTTCGACGACCCCGACGGCCGCAAGGTGTTCTTCCACTCGGCCAGCCACCTGATGGCCATGGCCGTCAAGCACCTGTTCCCCGAGGCGAAGCTGGCCATCGGCCCCGCCATCGCGGACGGCTTCTACTACGATTTTGACACCGAGGTTCCCTTCACCACGGAGGACCTTGGCAAGATCGAAAAGGAAATGCAGCACTGCGCCAAAAAGAGCATCCGTCCGCGGCGCTATACGCTGCCCCGCGCCGAGGCCATCGCCTATATGCAGGGACGCCAGGAGCCCTACAAGGTGGAGCTGATCAAGGACCTGCCCGAGGATGAGGAGCTGTCCTTCTACGAGATGGGCGACTTCACCGACCTGTGCGTGGGCCCGCACCTGCCCAACCTGAGCTATATCAAGGCGTTCAAGCTGACCCATGTGGCCGGCGCCTACTGGCGCGGCGACGAGCACAACAAGATGCTCTGCCGCATCTACGCCACCGCGTTCCCCACTAAGGAACAGCTCCAGGAGCATCTGGACCGCATCGAGGAGGCCAAGAAGCGCGACCACCGCAAGCTGGGCCGCGAGCTGGACCTGTTCGACATCCGCGACGAGGGCCCGGGCTTCCCGTTCTTCTACCCCAAGGGCATGATCCTGCGCAACATCCTGGAGGACTACTGGCGCGAGATCCACCGCAAGGCCGGATACGAGGAGATCAAGACCCCCATCATGCTCAACCGCGGCCTGTGGGAACGCAGCGGCCACTGGGACCATTACAAGGAAAACATGTACACCACCAAGATCGACGACACGGACTTCGCCATCAAGCCCATGAACTGCCCCGGCGGCATTCTTGTCTACCAGCGCAGGCTGTGGAGCTACCGCGATCTGCCCATCCGCTCGGGCGAATTGGGCCTGGTGCACCGCCATGAAAAGAGCGGCGCGCTGCACGGGCTGATGCGCGTGCGCTGCTTCACGCAGGACGACGCGCACATCTTCATGACCCCCGAGCAGATCAAGGATGAGATCAAGGGCGTGTACAACCTGATCAACGAGGTCTATACCCGCTTTGGCTTCCCCTACCATGTGGAATTGTCCACCCGCCCCGAAAACTCCATCGGCACCGACGAGATGTGGGAGCTGGCCACCAACGGCCTGCAGGGCGCGCTGGACGAGCTGGGCGTGAAGTATGTGATCAACGAGGGCGACGGCGCGTTCTACGGCCCCAAGATCGACTTCCACCTCACCGACTGCCTGGGCCGTACCTGGCAGTGCGGCACCATTCAGCTGGACATGAACCTGCCCGAGCGCTTTGACCTGACCTACACCGGCGCGGACGGCGAGAAGCACCGGCCCGTGATGATTCACCGCGTGGTGTTCGGCTCCATCGAACGCTTCATCGGCATTCTGGTGGAGCACTTCGGCGGCGCGTTCCCCACCTGGCTGGCTCCCGTGCAGGTGAAGGTGATGACCATCACCAGCCGCAGCGACGAGGCCGCCCGCGAGGTGGCCGGCCTGCTGACCGATGCGGGCCTGCGGCCGGAGCTGGACCTGCGCAACGAAAAGATCGGCTTCAAGGTGCGCGAGGCCCAGATGATGAAGATCCCCTACATGTTCGTCCTGGGCGACCGCGAGGCGGAAAACCGTACCGTGACCATCCGCAACCGCAAGGGCGACAACCTGGGCACCGTCTCCTTTGAGGAGGCCGTGGCCATGATCAAAAAGCTCAACGACGAGCGCACCATCGACTGATGAAAACAAAACGCCCGGCGCGGAAATACTTCCGCCGGGCGTTTTGCATCTCACGCTCCCGGTCCCCGCCGGATGGCGTCGTGGCCGTAACGGGCGCGAATGTCGTCCACCATGCGGTCTAGCGCCATGCGCCGCTGATGTGCCGCCTCCTCCGGCAGGAAGGAGAGCTGGATGTCCCGTTTCGCGGGGCACAGCGCGCTCACGCACACGCCCAGCGCCCGGAGCGGCGCGCGCGGCCGCCAGTGACGGGCGAGCAGGTCCAGGGCGGCGTCGAGGATGTCGTAGCTGCAATCGGTGGGCCGTTCCAGCGTAAGCTGACGGGTGACGGTGCGCATGGCCGTATCGCGCAGGCTCAATTCCACCACGCGGCCAGCCATGCCCTGCTGACGCAGCCGGAAAGCCACGCTTTCGCTCAAATCCAGCAGCGTCAGGCGGGCCCCGCGCTCATCCGTCACGTCGGCGGGGGTGGTGGTGGAATTGCCCACGCTTTTGACCGGCTGATCGTCGTCGCGCAAGAAGGCGCCGGCGTCGCTGCCGCGCGCAAAGCCGCTGAGCGTTAGCCCCGCCTTGCCCAGCACGCCGCGCAGCACCTGCGGGTCCGCGGCGGCCAGCTGCCCTACGGTGTAGACGCCGATGGCGTTGAGCTTGCGCGCCGTCGCCCGCCCCACGAACAGGAGCGCCCCGATGGGCAGCGGGTCCAGCACCTGCGCCCGGTTCTGATCGCAGATCAGGCTGACGGCGTCCGGTTTTTTCAGGTCGCTGCCCAGCTTGGCAAAGACGCGGTTGTCGCTCACGCCTACGCTCACCGTCAGCCCCGTTTCCTCCCGCACGGTGTGGCGCAGGTGGTTGGCAATGCGTTCGCCCCGCGTAAGCGTCATATCCGGCGCGGTCAGATCCAGCCAGGCTTCGTCGATGCCGAAGGGCTGCACGCGGTCGGTATAGCGGCCAAAAATCGCCCGGACCACCTGGCTCATGCGGGAGACCTCCCGGTAATCCGGCGCGATGGTGGTCAGATTCGGGCACAGCTGAAACGCCTGCCAGAGCACCTGCCCTGTCTGAATGCCATAGCGTTTGGCGGGCATGTTCTTGGCTAGGACGATGCCATGCCTGCGCGCTGGATCGCCGCAGACCGCTACGGGAATCTCCCGCAGGTCCGGCCGGGTCAGACAGGCCACGGAGGCATAGAAGTTATTTAAATCTGCGTGCAGGATCACCTTTGCCATGCCGATCGCCCCGAACAAAGATAATGAGAACATACGTTCGATACTATTATACGAACATATGTTCCGAAAATCAACCGCTAAATATAGCGAGCCTGGGCTGGCGGCACACCATCCCTGGCGGGCGCATAGGATGACGTGGGCGGTCCGGAAAAAGCGCGGCGGCGTTTTACAATCCGCCCGCTTCATGATATGATAGCAAAGCAGGACCGTCCTCGGAGTGTGAAAGCATGAAACGAGGCGATATATACATGGCTGAGCTGGACCCGGTGGTCGGCAGCGAGCAGGGCGGGACGCGGCCTGTGGCCATTATTCAAAACGATATGGGAAACCTGCATTCGCCCACGGTGATCGCGGTGCCGCTCACGGGCAGCACCGGCAAGCCGGCCCTGCCCACGCACGTGCACATCCCGCGCGGAGAAGGCGGCCTGTGGCGCGAGTCCATCGTGCTGTGCGAGCAGGTGCGCACCCTGGAAAAGACCCGCTTGAGGCGGCGCCTGGGGGCGCTGGCGCCGGAAAGCATGCGCCGCGTGGATCGGGCGCTGGGCGTGTCGCTGGATATGACCTGCGAGGGCGACGCACAATAGAAAAGGGGGCGGCTCCCATCCGGGAGCCGCCCAGCAAAACCGAAGGAGAACGCATGAGAAAAAACCTGCTGAAAAACGAACAACTTGCCTCCGCCGTGCAGATCGCGCTGGGATGCGCCCTGGGGGCGCTGGCCTACCCGCTGTTTCTGGTGCCCAACCATATCGCGCCGGGCGGCCTGACCGGGCTGGCCACGGTGCTCAACTATCTCTTTCACTGGCCTGTGGGCACCACCAGCCTGGTGATGAACGTGCCGCTGTTCATCATCGGCTACCGGGCGATGGGACGGGTGTTTGTGATCCGGTCGCTGGTGGCGACGGTGCTGTTTTCGGTGCTGATCGACCTGATCCCACTGCCGCCGATGACGGAGCAGCCTCTGCTGGGAGCCGTATTCGGGGGAGTGCTGCTGGGAGCCGGACTGGGGCTGATTCTGCGTGGCGGTGCGACCACGGGTGGCACCGACATGGTGGCCCGCATGATTCACAACCGTTTCCAGCACATTTCGGTCGGGGCCTTTCTGTTTCTCATTGACTGCTGCGTGGTGCTGATGGCGGGTTTCTTCATCGAGGCGGAATATGCGCTGTATGCGTTTGTGGCCCTGTATGCCGCCAGCAAGCTGATCGACGTGGTTATGGTGGGACTGACGCGGGAAAAAGCCTGCTATATCATCTCCACCCAGCATGAGCAGGTCAAGCGGGAAATCATGGAAAAGCTGGACCGCGGCGTAACGGTGCTCCATGCCGAAGGCGGCTACAGCGGCCAGGAGCGGCCGGTGCTGCTGTGCGTGCTGAGCGCACAGGAATTGGGCCGCCTCAAGGCCATCGTGCGGGAGGCCGACGAGGATGCATTCCTCTTCATCAGCGACGCGCACGAGGTGCTGGGTGAAGGCTTCCGAAAGCTGATGGAATAAGGAAAACCGCCGCGGGGGAGGAAAGCTCCCACCGCGGCGGTTTGGTCATGTTGGGTCAGGAAGCGATAGCTTCGTCATAGGCTTCGAAGAAATCCGGGCAGCTCCACGTTCCGCAGGCGCTGACGGATTCGTCGCTGACCAGCAGCTGCAACGTCAGGCCGTTTTTCAGGCCGATGCGCAGCGAGCCGGAACCGCTCATGGCGGTGCTCTGGTAGTCGGCATAGTCCAGGAGCGTCTGCATCAGCCGCTGGGCGGTGGCCGCGTCGGATATGCGCCCCTTGCCGGACAGTTCCATCCACTCCACGTCGGCGGGGTCGCACAGGGTGTCGGCCAGCGTCTCGGAACCGATGATGGCGGTGCCCGCATAGCTTACCCGCTGGAATACGCGCATGCTTCCGTCCACCTGGGCGGCCACCAGCGCGCCGCTCATGCCGGAGATGGCGTAGACCGTCTCCCCGCGGGCCACCACGTTGCTCACCATGCCGCTGGTGCCCAGCGCAGGCTCGACGTTAAACTCCGTGATCTGGCCCAGCTCCTCGCCCAGGAGCGAGCTGGAAATGCCGCTGGGGCTCTGGAGCATGCGGTACGTAGCGCCGTCCATGGTGATGAGCGGGAAGCTCTGCCCCTCGCCCTGGGCAAACAGTGTCTGGCTGGAGCTGGCGCTGCCCGCGCTCATGGACAGGCTGCCCACCGGCACGTCGCCCGCGGTGCGGGGCGCGGCGGTGGAGGGAAGCGAATCACCCGCGGAGCGGCTGCCCAGCACGTTTTGCGTCGGCGTGGGCTGGGTGCCGGGCACCTGCCCGTCCGTCGCCCACAGCGCGGCCCCCACGCACAACACCAGCGCGGCGCACACAGCCAGCGCAGGCCTCCAACCCATGCCGCGTCTGCGTGACTTAGGCATCTCCGCGGCCCGCAGCTTTGCCTTTGCCAACAGGGTGGGCGTCGCCGTCAGCCCGCCCAGCTGCCGATTAGCCACTTCAGGCAGTTGTTCCAGGCGTTTCACTGCGAAAGACCTCCTTCTTCCTTCAAAATGCTTTCCAGCTTCTTTCTTGCGCGGGAGAGGCGGCTGGAGATGGTGCCCTCGGGCAGATCCAGCATCTGGGCGATTTCGCCGATGCCGTAGCCCTGGTAGTAGTACAGCAGAATCGCTTCCCGAAAGGTGGGCGGAAGCTCGTGGATGGCCTTCATCATGGCTTCCTCGTCGTCGCGCTGCCCGCTATCGTCAGGTGCGGGAATCATCTCGAACATGGGACTGCCCAGCACGACGCGCTTGAGCCATGCGCCGCGCCACAGATCGCGGCAGCGGTTGAGCGCCACCTTGAGCAGCCAGGCCTTTTCCCGTCCTTCCTGCAGATCCGGCGCGTTGGTCATCAGGCGCACGAACACATCCTGACACACGTCCTCCGCGCGCTGCCTGTCGCCGAGGTAAAAGTAGCTTACGCGCAGCACGTCTGTGGCGTACTTCTCGTAAAGTTCCTCGTAGCTAAGCATGTCCGAGCCTCCGTTTAATGCCCGGACGCGCATCCTTCACGGGCGTACTGTGCTCACTCATCCAACGAATCCGCCTTCCCTTTTCCTGCATGAAATTCAAATTTTCTTGAGGAAATTTTCCAAATGGGCGGTGCAGCAGGCGCTCATGGTCAGTTTGACCCGATTGAGCGGGAGCATGCGCCCGGAACATTTTAGCATTCAGGCCCGGATGCGTCAACACGGGAGGCGGCGCATAAAAAAATATGCGCGGGAGGCATAATGGCATCCCGTGCCGCATAAGATGCAGGAAGGACAGGCCATTTATTGCACGTTGGCAAATCCTGTGTTACAATACGCAATGTTTGCAGGATGCCCTTGACACGCAGAACGGAGGAATCTACCAGATGCTGTACCACGATTCACACGACGCTCAATACCGAGAGCCCCTGGGACCCGTTGCGGCGGGAGGCAGGCTGACCCTGCGCTTCGCCTGCGACGAAAGCCCGGAGGTGCTGCTGCGCACCTGGGATGGCGCGGAGCATGTCTATCCGATGGTTCCCGCAGGGGAACATCTTTATGAAACGACCATCACCGTGCCGGATAAGCCCATGCTGTTCTGGTACGACTTTATCATCCGCCGGGAGGACGGCGACGTGCGCTACGGCAACAGCCGTGACCAGCTGGGCGGCGAGGGCGCGTGCTATGACGGCCAGCCCGACAGCTACCAGGTGACCGTTTACGACCCCGCCTACCGCACCCCCGAATACCTGCGTCACGGCATCGTGTACCAGATTTTCCCCGACCGCTTCTTTAAGGATAAGAACGGTCAGAAGGGGCGTGTGCGCAAGATCGCCGCGGCGCACCCGGACGCCACCTTCCACGAGGAATGGAACGAGCGCCCCACCCTGGACCTGGACCCCGAAAACGGCGACAACCGCGCCCTGGACTTTTTCGGCGGCACGCTCAAGGGCATCAGGCAGAAGCTGGATTACCTGGCGGACCTTGGCGTGAGCATCATCTACCTCAACCCCATCTTCCGCGCCCATTCCAATCACCGCTACGACACCGGCAGCTATGAGGAGATCGACCCCATTTTGGGCGACAATGCCGCCTTTGACGAGCTGGTGGCGGCGGCCAGGGCGCGCGGCATCCGCATTCTGCTAGACGGTGTGTTCAGCCACACCGGCGCGGACAGCAAGTACTTCAACCGCTACGGCCGCTACGACAACCTGGGCGCGTATCAGAGCAAGGAAAGCCCCTATTACGACTGGTACCGCTTCGAGGAGTTCCCCGACAAGTACGATTCGTGGTGGGGCTTCTACACGCTGCCCACCGTCAACAAGAATAACCCCTCCTACCGCGATTTCCTGTTCAACCCCGAAACCGGCGTGATGACGGGCTGGGTGCGCCGCGGTGCGTGCGGCTGGCGGCTGGACGTGGTGGACGAGCTGCCCGTGGACATGGTGCTTGAGATGCGCG
>USFL01000030.1 GCA_900553905.1 uncultured Eubacteriales bacterium
AGGAGGGAGCGTAGTTGTCGATGCAGTCAAAGCCGGTATCCGGCCCCATGCGGTCGTACATGGTGTGGTTGTTGTCGCGGCGGCAGCCATAGTGCAGCTGCATGGTCCAGTTGCGCTGCTTGTACTCATGCGCCACAAAGAGCATGAAGGCGGTCTTGAACATGGCCTGCTCGCTTTCGCTCACGGCTTCGCCGGCAAGGCGGCGGCGGAAGATGGCCTCCACCTCATCCTCGGACGCGGGGGCGTACATCACGTAATTGAGCGCGTGGTCGCTCAGGCAGCAGCGGTTCTGGGCAAAGTGATCCATCCGCTTGCGCAGCGCTTCCTTGAGGCTGGCGAAGCTGTCGATGGTCACGCCCGACGCCGCGGCGAGCTTGGCCAGGTAGTCGGCGTAGTCCGGCTTTTCCAGGTTCATGGCCTTGTCGGGCCGCCAGGCGGGCAGAACGGCGGTGTGGAAGGTATTGTCCTTGGCCAGCTTCTGATGCCATTCCAGGGAGTCGATGGGATCGTCCGTGGTGCAGATGATCTCCACATTGCTCATGGCGATCAGGCCGCGCACGCTGTAACCGGCGCTTTGCAGCTTCTGGTTGCACAGGTTCCATACCTCGTCGGCGGTGCGGGCGCTCAAGGTGCCCTCATAGCCGAAGAAGCGGCGCAGCTCCAGATGGCTCCAGTGGTACAGCGGGTTGCCGATGCCCTTGCCGATGACCTCGGCCCATTTGACGAACTTCTCATAGTCGCTGGTTTCCTTGCCCGTGATGTACTTTTCCGGCACGCCGGCACAGCGCATCAGACGCCACTTGTAGTGGTCGCCGCCCAGCCACACCTGGGTGATGTTTTCATAGCGCAGGTCCTCGTAGATTTCGCGCGGGCTGATGTGGCAATGGTAGTCGATGATGGGGCATTTGGCCGCCACGTCGTGGTAGAGCGTGCGGGCCGTGGGGGTGGAGAGCAGGAAGTCCTTGTCCATGAATGCTTGCATGTGAAGCGCTCCTTTATGATAAATTTGCGAGGGAAAGCGGAGGAAGGCTACAGCGTGCTGCCGCGGCGGATCAGCTCGCCCGTAAAGACCGTTTTCTGGGGCATGTCCCGTCCGTTCAAAACGCCCAGCATGGTTTCCACACAGTGGTCACAGATGGCCCGGAGCTTGTTGTCCACGCTGGTCATTTCAGGGTCGCAGCACAGGCAGTAATTGGAGTTGTTGTAACCGATGATGCTCAGGTCGCCGGGGATGGACAATCCCGCCGCGCGGGCGTATTTGGCCGCGCCGATGCTCAAAACGTCCTCGGAGGTGAGCACCGCGTCAAATGCGAGTCCCTCCCGGCGCAGCGACAGCAGGTGGTCGCGTACCTGCGGCAGACTGGTCTTGTCCTCGCCAAAGAACTGAATCAGCGACTCTCTTGCGGGAACGCCCCGGCTGGCCAGGCCTGCGCGGTAGCCGGCCAGCTTTTTGCGGCCGCTGTAGTTCTTGCTGTGGTACAGGTACAGGATGCTTTTGCGGCCTGTATCGATCAGGTACTGCGTGGCCTCCATGGTGGCGAGCTGGTCGTCGCACATCACGCAGTAGACGTTGTCGCAGTGAAAGGCGGCGTTGAGCATCACCACGGGCATGGCGCGGGCGACCTCGCGGATGTAGTCGTTGTGCGTATCTTCATCCTCAATGAAGGTGGAACCCATGAGCACCATGCCGTCCACATGGCGGTTCTTCATGCGCTCCGTTCCCTGCGCACGCTCGGCGTAGTCGGTGCCGGTGCAGCTGAGCAGGCAGTCGTAGCTGTGGCTGCGGAAGGCGTTTTCAAGGTAGGTCAGCGCCTGCGACAGATAGGGGTCGGCCGCGTTAGGACAAAGCAGGCCCACGGTCTTCATGGTGTTCAGCCCCAGCCCGCGCGCAAAGGCATTGGGCACGTAGCCGCACGCTTCAATCACGGACAGCACCCGCTCCTTGGTCTTTTGGCTGACGTGCGGGCTGTCGTTGAGAACGCGGGAAACCGTGGCGATGGATACGCCGGCTTTTTCGGAAATATCATAGATGTTCATGGCGCGCATTCCTCTTTGCGATGTAAACGCTTACGATGATTGAACCGTTCCTATTATACACACATTAGGCAGGCTTTGCAAGCCGTTGGTGTCAAAGGACCAAAAACATTTGAAACGGAGGGAAGGCGGAAAGATTCTTTTGGAAACGATTGACGCACAGCAGAAAAAGGAGTAAGATAAGCCCAGGCTCATGTAATTATTTACACGCCCGAAGTACCTGGACGCACAGAGAAGAAAAATGGGAGGGGTCCAAAATGGATCGACTGAATGCCGGAATGCTCAAAGCCCCCGAGCGGCCCGTTCGCGTGCTGCAGTTCGGAGAAGGCAACTTTCTCCGCGCCTTTGTGGATTACATGATTGATATCGCCAATGAAAAAGCGGGCTTTAATGGAAGCGTCGTGCTGGTCAAGCCCATTTCCTTTGGCAATCTGGACGCCTTTCATGAGCAGGACTGCCGCTATACCGTTATGCTGCGCGGCCTGGTAGACGGCAAGCCTGTGGAGATGAGCCGCGGGATCACCTCGGTCAGCGACGCGGTGGACGCCTATGGCGAATACGAGAAGTACGCCGCCTATGCGAGGCTGGACACCCTGCGCTTTATCGTCAGCAATACCACCGAGGCAGGCATCGTGCTGGATGAAAGCGACCGCTTTGACCTCTGCCCGCCGAATACCTATCCCGGCAAGCTGTGCAAGTTCCTTTACGAGCGCGCCGAGGCGTTCGGGTATGCCGCCGACAAGGGGCTGATCATTCTGCCCGTGGAGCTCATCGACGACAACGGCATCGCCCTCAGGCGCTGCGTCAAGGCGTTGGCCAGGCTGTGGAAGCTGGGAGAGCGCTTTGAAGCCTGGCTCGACGAAGCTTGCGTCTTTACCTCCACGCTGGTCGACCGCATCGTCACCGGCTATCCTCGCGACGAGGCGGAGGCCATCTGGGAGAAACTGGGCTATGAGGACCGGCTGCTGGTGACGGGCGAGCCCTTTGCCCTGTGGGTGATCGAATCCGAGAAGGATATCTCCGGCGAGCTGCCCCTGCCGGACTGCGGCCTGCCCGTGATCTTCACCGATAACCAGAAGCCCTACAAGCAGCGCAAGGTGCGCATCCTCAACGGCGCGCATACCTCGTTCGTGCCACCGGCGTTCCTGTGCGGCTATGACTACGTGCTCGACGCCATGAACGACAGCATGATCCAGACCTTCATGCAAAAGACCCTCTACGACGAGGTCATCCCCACCCTCAGCCTGCCCAAAGAGGACCTGATGGCTTTTGCCGAGGCGGTCACGGGCCGCTTCATGAATCCCTATATCAAGCACGCGCTGCTTTCCATCTGCCTCAATAGCGTCTCCAAATGGCGCGCCCGCTGCATGCCGAGCCTGCTGGGCTATGTGGAGAAGGAACACAAGCTGCCCCCGCACCTGACCTTCTCCCTGGCTGCGCTGATGGCTCTCTACCATGGCGGCCAGATCAAGGACGGTGCGTTGGAATGCCTGCGCGACGGCCAGCCCTACACCCTGCGGGATGATGCGGCGGTGCTGGCCTTCTTTGCGGAAAACAATCAGAAGTCCGCCGCAGAGCTGACGCGGATGTTCCTGAGCAACACCGGCTTCTTCGGTCAGGACCTGACGCAGGTGCCCGGACTGGAAGCGGCCGTGACCGCCGCGCTGGAGGACGTGCTCGCACGCGGCATGCGGGCCGTGATGACCGAACGCTTCGGAGGCTGACCATGCGTGAAGTGCTGAAAATCAGTCCCGGCGACTCGGTCGCCGTGGCGCTCGTACCGCTGAAGGCAGGCGATACCGTTGAGGTAGACGGGGAGATCATCACGCTGCTGGACGATGTTCCCGCGGGGCATAAGGTAGCCTTGCGCGCCATGCGCACGGGGGAGCACGTGATCAAATACGGCTTTCCCATCGGCGAGGCCAAAACCGACATCCCCCAGGGGAGCCATGTGCATGTGCATAACCTGCGCACCCTGCTCTCCGGCGAGCTGGAATACCAGTACCACCCCAACGGAAAGCCGCTTGCCGCCCAACCTACCGCCACCTTCGCGGGCTATCCGCGCAAGGACGGTCGCGTGGGCGTTCGCAATGAGCTTTGGATTCTGCCTACCGTGGGCTGCGTCAACGACGTGGCCCGCGCCCTGGAGCGCCGCGCGCAGGCGCTGGTGGGCGGCGGGGTGGAGGGCGTGTACGCCTTCCCGCACCCCTACGGCTGCTCCCAGATGGGCGAGGACCAGGAGAATACGCGCCGCGTGCTGGCCGATCTGGCCACGCATCCCAACGCGGGCGGCGTGCTGCTGCTGGGGCTGGGCTGCGAAAACAGCGGCATCGACCAGATCCGGCCGCATATGGGCGAATATGACACCAACCGCGTGCGTTTTCTGGTATGCCAGCAGGTGGAGGACGAGATCGCGGAGGCGATGCGGCTGCTGGAGGAGTTGGCTGCGAACATGCGCGGCGAGGCGCGCGTGCCCTGTCCGGCCAGCAAGCTGGTGGTGGGTCTCAAGTGCGGCGGCTCGGACGGGTTCAGCGGCATCACGGCCAATCCGGTCATCGGCGGGTTTTCCGATCTGCTCATCGCCCAGGGCGGCAGCACCATCCTGACCGAAGTGCCGGAGATGTTCGGCGCCGAAACGCTGCTGATGGACCGCTGCGAGGACGAGAGCATGTTCCGCAAAACGGTGGACCTGATCAACAACTTCAAGCGCTACTTTGAGGAGCACCACCAGACCATCTATGAAAATCCCTCGCCCGGCAACAAGGCCGGCGGCATCAGCACCTTGGAGGACAAGGCCCTGGGCTGCACGCAGAAAAGCGGCTTTGCACCCGTCAAGGATGTGCTGACCTATGGCCAGCGCGTAAGCACGGCGGGCCTCAACCTGCTTTCCGCGCCTGGAAACGACCTGGTGGCCTCTACGGCGCTGGCCGCCGCGGGCGCGCAGATCGTGCTGTTTTCCACGGGGCGCGGCACGCCGTTTGCTTCGCCGGTGCCCACGGTGAAGATCGCCAGCAACAGCCGTTTGGCAGCCCATAAGCACGGCTGGATCGATTTCAACGCAGGCGAGCTTCTGGACGGCAAGGAGCTTACGGAGCTGTCCCAGGCGCTGATGGACTACGTGCTGGCCGTGGCCGGAGGCCAAAAGGTGTGCAGCGAAAACAACGGTTACCATGACATGGCCATCTTTAAAACGGGCGTAACGCTGTAGGCACGCCGGCCCCCAGGCACGGAAAGCGCTGCGGCCGCTTTTCAGCCCATCCATGCAGGCCGCGTTTTCCATCCGGAAGACGCGGCTTTTGCAGGTTGGAACCCTTGACAGCAGAGGTTCCGGAGGACTATAATAAGCTATCAGAATCGGGAATGATGTTCACATATGTGAACGCCGGAGGCGAGACCATGGCGGAGGTTCCCAACCGAACGTTGCAGCGGGGGCTGGACATGCTGGAATTGCTGGGCGCGCATGCCGAGGGCATGGCCCTGTGCGAGCTGGCCCAGGCGTTGCGCCTGCCGCGGTCTACGGCCTTCAACCTGGCCCAGACGCTGACGCATCTGGGCTATGCCACGCAGCGGGAAGATACGGGCAAATACCGCCTGGGTTTCAAGATGTTCGAGATCGGCGCAGGCGCCATGCATCAGGTGGACGTGATGGAGCTGATTCGCAGCTGCATGGCGGAGGTCCATCATACAATCAACGAAACCATGCATCTGGGGGTGCGGGCCGAGCGGGATACGCTCTACATCGACAAGCTGGACTCCACCCAGTCCATCCGCATGACCAGCTATGTGGGCGCCCGTGCGCCGCTGTACTGCACAGCGCTGGGCAAGGCCATTCTCTCCACAATGGACGACGGGGAGGTGCGCGCGCTCTATGCGGACGAGCCCTTAGCCGCCCTTACGCCGCATTCCATCACCAGCATGGACTGCCTGCTGGAGCAGCTGGCGGCGGTGCGGGAGAAGGGATACGCCGTGGAGCGCGAGGAGAACAACGAAAACGTATGCTGCGTTGCCGTTCCCCTGTGCAACCGCGAGGGCCGGGCGGTGTACGCCCTGAGCGTGTCCGCTCCCAGCTTCCGTATGGGCGAGGAGGAGATCGCGCGCTGCGCCGGTCTGCTGCTGGGCATTCGGCCGCGCATCGAGCGGTTTTTGAAAGATGCCTGATTCCGCTTTTTACAACGCTGTCAGGCGGCGGCAGGGCCGCCGCATAACATCCCTTACGCCACGCAAGAACAAAAGGAGGAACGCCCCATGGAAATGATCGAGAAGCTGTCCCTGGCCGGCATCGTGCCGGTGATCAAGGTAGAGGACGCCGCCGACGCGGTGCCCCTTTGCAAGGCGTTGTCCGATGGCGGCCTGCCCGTTGCGGAGATCACGTTCCGCTCGGATGCGGCTGAAGAAGCCATTCGCCGCGTGCACGCCGAGCTGCCCGACGTGATTCTGGGCGCAGGCACCGTGCTCACGAAGGATCAGGTGGACCGCGCCGTGAATGCGGGCGCCACCTACATCGTTTCTCCCGGACTGAACCCCGAAATCGTCAGGTATTGCCAGGAGAAGAACGTGCCCATCGTGCCCGGCTGCGCCAATCCCAGCGACATCGAGGTGGCCCTGTCCCTGGGGCTGAAAACCGTCAAGTTCTTCCCCGCCGAGCCTCTGGGTGGCCTGAAGCTGATCAAGGCCATGGCCGCGCCCTACGGCGGTGTTACCTTCCTGCCCACCGGCGGCATCAATGAGCAGAACCTGAATGAATATCTGGCCTTCCCCAAGATCGTCGCCTGCGGCGGCAGCTGGATGGTGCCCGGCGACGCCGTGGCCCAGAAGGATTGGAAGCGCATTGAGGACATCACCCGCAGCGCCGTCAACAAGATGCTGGGGCTGGAGATCCGCCATGTGGGCGTGAACAGCGGCACGCCGGAGCAGTCCATGAAGGATGCGCAGATGCTGTCCAAGCTGCTGGGCTGGCCCATCGACGAGCACAAGAACGCCAATTTCGTGGGCGAGGGCTTCGAAGTGATGAAGGTCCCCTTCCGCGGCACGCATGGCCACATCGCCGTGGCCTGCAATTCCATCAAGCGCGCCCGCTGGCACATGGAGCGCCGCGGCTTTGCATTCGACGACAGCAGCGTCATCATGAAGGACGGCAAGATGCGCGCCATCTACCTCAAGGACGAGATTGCCGGCTTTGCCGTCCACCTGCTGCAAAAGTAATCCCCAGCAAATCCACAGATAAGCGAAAGGATGAATGAACCATGGCGAAGGTTGTTACCTTTGGCGAGATCATGCTGCGACTGAAAAGCCCCGGTTACGAGCGTTTCTTCCAATCCCCCAGCCTGGAGGCCACCTTTGGCGGCGGCGAGGCCAACGTGAGCGTTTCCCTGGCGAACTACGGCATGGACACCGCCTTTGTAAGCGTGCTGCCCACAAACGATATCGGCGAGGCCTGTGTGCGCGAGCTGCGCGGCTTCGGTGTGGATGTGAGCAACATCGTCCGGCGGGACGGCCGCATGGGCATCTACTATCTGGAAACCGGCGCGGTACAGCGTCCCAGCAAGGTGATCTATGACCGTGCGGGCAGCGCCATCTGCGAAGCCAAACCCGGCGATATCGATTGGAAAAAGGCCTTTGACGGCGCCACCTGGTTCCACCTGACCGGCATCACCCCCGCCATCAGCCAGGGCGCGGCGGACTTGAGCCTGGAGGCCGTCAAGACGGCCAAGGCCATGGGCTTGCATGTGAGCTGCGACCTGAACTACCGCAAGAACCTCTGGAAGTACGGCAAGACCGCTGACCAGGTGATGACCGAGCTGGTCAAGTACGTCGATACCGTGATCGCCAACGAGGAGGACTTCCAGAAGTCCCTGCTGCTCAAGGCCGAGAGCGCCCACTCCGTGGAGGAAGGCGAGCTCAACATCGAGCAGTACAAGGCCATCGCCAGGCTCGCCATGGACACCTATCCCAACATTCAGCGCGTGGCCATCACCCTGCGTGAATCCAAGAGCGCCAACCACAACGACTGGAGCGCCTGCCTCTACAACGGCAAGGACTTCTTCCTCAGCCGCAAGTACCGCATCACCGACATCGTGGACCGCGTGGGCGGCGGCGACAGCTTCGGCGGCGGCCTGATTTATGGCCTCAACACCTATGAGGATGAAAAGACGGCGCTGGAATTCGCCGTGGCGGCCAGCTGCCTCAAGCACACCATCGGCGGCGATTTCAACCGCGTGAGCGTGGCCGAGGTGGAAAGCCTGATGAAGGGGAGCGGCAGCGGGCGCGTGCAGCGCTGATCAATCTACCTGGCACACGGGACGGAGATTCATCTCCGCCCCGTGTTTTGATACCAAAAAACCCTCCCCGCATGGGGAGGGCAGCATTTGCAGAAAGAATCAGCGCTTGCTGAACTTCAAGAGCTTGGTGCCATCCTTGCCAGACATCCGGTGATTTCTTCGCTTTCCACCTGATTTTTGGCTTAATACTGCGGTTTTTCTACACATCAGATTCTAATTTTTTCCTCGTGCATGACGCACGAAAATCGGGTTTTGCTCCTTATGTGTGCCTTGCGTATCGCTGCCCAGGGCAACGCAGGACAACAGTAAGGAAAGAAACTTGGTTGCTGTTCTTGTCTTCACCTCAAAATTAAATTCATATACGGAGGACAGCATAATGGAAAAATACATCTTCGATCAGTGCAACGGCCTTTGGTATGAACTCGAGGGCGACTACTATATTCCCTGCTTGGTGCTGGATGAAGCGGGGACATCTCCTATTGGTATGTGGGGCAGGAAGCACCAGCAATATCTGAAAAAACATCGTCCTATGATCTATTCCGACCTTATTCTCAGCGGAAAGTTGTACAGCCATCTGGCTGACATTGACACTCAGGCACGAAACAAACTCCACCTGCTTGTAACACGGCTGGCAGAGAAAGGGGGCATTAACGAGCAGCTGAAATCGCAGGACTAGATGGCATGGATCGCTGCCATGAGCAATATCCGAAATCGGGCGGAAGAAATCGTCCTCCAAGAGCTGATCTATGGGGAGGATGCCGTATGAGACTTCTTGAAGAATTTTGGTATGGCAACATTGAACCGACCGAATACGACACAAACGCCTGCCAGGAATACAAGGAAGTGCTTCGCCTGATTACCCGAAATGAGGAAAAGCTTCTGGCTACCATGTCAGATGAGCAGAAGGAGCTGTTCTCTCGGTATACGGACGCTGTTCGTGAGTATCAGACTATGGCAGAGTGCCTGCTGTTCCAAAGTAGCTTTAGGTTGGGTGCCAAGATGATGTTAGAGGTCATGGAAGAATAAATCAGCAACTGAATGAAGACAATCAGCCGGGCAGTGGGACGCTGCTCGGCTGAATTGTCATTAGCAGGTGTGCTAATTAAACTGTAAATGGTCAAGCAAGTTCGATAGACAAATCGCAAGGCCCATATAATCATACTATTTGGTTGGCTTCCAATTATTAAGTACTAAAAGAATTTCAGGGCGTTACATCAACAAGTTCTTTCAACCGACCGACATTCCTAAATATGTAGGCCGGATACGCATCCGGAAACTTTGTTTCCATAGCACTAAATACACCATCCCATTGTTCTTGGAAGTGTTCGGTTACCAAATCATTGATCCTTTCGTTGCTCAGGTATGTGTCGTCAAATCCATCGGCGCATTTTATTTTTTCAAGAATACGATTTAGTAAGAATCTATTGCCATGAACAAGAACCAACCTTCTGCGGCCAGTAGTAGTTGCCTCATGCTGTTTAAGAAGTCGATCCACCGCACGGAGAACTTGAACGCCGTTATACACCGAGAAACTATTTGTCCCACCATTAAATAGCAATTTGTACGGTGCTTTAGCAATATTTTCAGTCAAGGCACCAATATTGCCTTTGGCAAGAGCAACTATCGAAAGGTCTTCCGATAAGCATGCCTGAGAAATAATGGTTTCATCCAAGGTAATTTGATGTTCAGGATCATCCAACTTTGAACCTGACTTATACAAATACTTGATCCCGGCAAAACTCAATTCCATGCGCAATCTCTCTTGATTAGGATCAAGTGAAGCAAAATCCTTGCCGTCGATTCTATTCTGGGTATTTGATAGTTTCGTGATCTGCGTCGCTTGTGCCTCGTCAGAGTCACCTAAATCGATCATTTGAATCAACACGTTTGCCGTTGTGAGAATTTCGGGAGATTCAGCGAACAGGGTCCCTATTGTACCAGTGGTCTGTGCACCATTTACCAGAGACACACCTTCTAATACGAACAATCCCATTTCACGTGTGGTACCGTGAAGGATTTTTCTGGTAATTTTTTTGCACAAAAGCTTGATACCGTTATTGTAGTAAAAAAAGTTCTCTGGCTCATTTTTAAGAACATCTTTTATGCCTTGGTTAACTTCAGTGCTACCTTTATAATATCGTATATTCTTTGCAAAAAGTCGATTTCCATACTGATTGTACCATTCGCCTATCGCAGAAACCGAAACTGTGCCATAATAAGCTTTGAACGGGGTATCAACCATACCCCAATTGGTTAGCACAACATCATCTAAGATGATGTTCAGACCGCCGACAAAGGAGCTGCTTTTTTGGGGAAGCAGCCCCTTAGCGCATAGA